>NZ_DCEA01000038.1:6938-91008 GCF_002316705.1 Syntrophomonas sp. UBA1041 | reverse complement strand
TACTCCTACCTGAAAAAAGACGCTCCGGTGGCAAAAGACAAAACAACCGCGGCCTAAATCCGCTCCTAATAAGGAATCATCCTGGCGGGGGTTTTTTCCCCCGCCTTTTCTTATATGGGCAATAGGGGACGGTTGGAGGGTTCTCTCGTATTTGACTTTGTGCCCAGATGACAAAAAGAAGCGGCCACTTGAACCGCTCCTTTTTGTAAAAGGCACTACTCATTCTCATTCAAGGTTATTTCTTTATTTCCATCTCCCAGTTGTTTTTCTGGTCCACATTCATGACCACGGTATAGCCGCAGGATCTGGCCAATTTGCCGACATTTTCTTTTGATTCCGCACTGTCGCCAACAATCTGGAGCTCAGCCAGGCCCTGGTCGATCAGCTTCTTGGTCTTCACTACCGGTATGGGACAGCTTAGCCCACGTACATCCAGCTTTTCCAACTGATAATCCCCCCTATTCTTCACGGTATGTATAACCGATTACCAGCATAATTAAAATTCCTGCCACACAGGCAATTTGCCCGAACAAATTGGGTCCGCCGATCAATGCGGGGGCTGCAGCCGTGGCTGCTGCCATGGCTGAACTGGCCAAACCGAAATTATGAATGAAACCAGCCCCTACGATCATGCCTATCACTACTGCAGCAGCATCCATATCGCCCTGTCCGGACAAGATCAGCTGGCGCAAAGGACAGCCTCCCAGCAAGGTGGCGGTCAAACCTACCAGATATAGACCCAGGAAATTCCAGAGGTGATTGCTGTGGGCGATGGGCTGCCCGGCAAAACCGGTTTTAAAGTATCCAAAACCGATGTTTAAAGCCAGCGCCCCGATAAATATCCCGATAAATCCTAACAAAAGAGTATTGTCCTTGATCAACATGAAATCCCTTATGCCTCCGCTCAAGCACAGGCGGCTGCGCTGGGCCAGGAATCCCACTATGATTCCGGCCCCCAGGCTGAACATAAGAGCAGCATGCATGCTGCCGGGGCCTTTTTGACTGAAGAACAGCGGTCCACCTGCTGCCTGATTAAATATCGTGCCCTTGAGCAAAAGATAGAGGAAGAACAGCATCAGGACCGGCATCACCCATCCTCCGAGGGGCGAACTGCTGATTTTGGCCCGGCCCAGGTCAAAACCCTTTTTCAGGAAAAATACCCCGCTGCCAACCCCAAAAATGAAACCGATCAATCCGACTAAAGCATTATAGTCTCCGCCAGCCATGCGCAAAATATCACGCAGCGGGCAGCCCAGAAATACCAGGGCTCCTACCATCATAAAAACTCCCATGAAAAAGCGCAGCAGGGTAGCCGAACCCCCCCGGGCTTTATATTCGCCGGCAAATAAAGCAGTCAAAGCGGCTCCCAATACCAGGCCGATGATTTCAGGGCGCATGTACTGCACTGTAGCGGTTTGGTGCAAACCCAGCGCTCCGGCGATGTCCCGCTCAAAACAAGCGATACAGAAACCCATATTAGCCGGGTTCCCCAACTTGACCAGGGTGACTGCAATCGCGCCGATAATCAACCCGGTCCCCAATACAAACCATTTGTTCCGATCCAAACCCATACCTCCCATCACATAACTATATGTTATATTTTTTATTACATATAATCATATTCTACAATGGGCCGGTTATTCCTCTCTTAAAAATAGCAAGATAACAGTTATTTCAACATTTATCATAGATAAAATAAAACGCCCTTGATTATCAGGCGTTTCAAATAGAATCGTGATTATACAGTTAAAAAATCATATTCCGGGCTCTATGTTATTCAATGCCGCCCCCTCAACCGGACATTATGGAATAGTACCAAAACAAGATGCCCGCTCTCCTGCCCTGAGCAGAAGCATGTCTCTAAGTGGCGACCCCGGGAGGGTTTTAGACTTGCTGGCTCTTCAGTTTGAGCGGTAAAGCCGGATCGGTTATGGCCCCGATCTTAGCGGCAAAACTGGTTTTTTGGACAACATCCCGGTCTGTAATAAGATGGACGTCTAATAAACCTTCACATGTATAGCCGGTCTTCAGGTAATTCATCTCTGCCAGGGCTTGACTCCAACCGTTGAGCCACTGCTTCAACAAGCCGCACTTTTCACTGTCTCCATCAATATGGATTATCAGGTCAATATCGCTTCCCGGACCAGCGGTGCCGTTACTGGTGCTGCCGATTATGTAAGCCGCTTTTACTCCCAAGATTTCTCCATCAAGCTGTTCACCGATACGCTCCGCCATATACAGCCTCCAGCGCCAATAGCGGTCATCATAGCGATAGCCTTCAGTCCGGGGCAGCGGTTCGACCAGATGCGACCAATCCGGGGACTCATGCAGGGGCCCACTGGTGGCATCCCCCAGATAACCCAGGGCCTCTCCCAATTCGGCATTCATATTAATGTGCAAGATACTGCCGCGACTGGCCTCCATCACATCGATGACCCTTATGACCTCCTCTAGATGCTTGTAGCCGGGCAGAAGCTGAGCCAGGATATTGGGAGATCTAGTCAGAAATTTTTCATTGAATTGAACGTTCTTATCATCAGGATAAAGGGGTATATAACGGATATTGGCTTCCACCAAGTCCTGAAAGAAATGCGTGCCGAAGGACAATTCGGGAACATAATTGGAACGCTTGCGAGCGATCTCGATCAAGGCCGCGGTGTTGTTGATGTCCGCATAAGTAACCTGCACGCCCATTTTGATATCCCCGCGGCTGCCCCAGCGACCCGGGCCCATTAAGATGAATCGTCTGCGGGGGAGCATAACGTTCAGCATGCCTACCGCTTTGCCGACATCGACCAGCTCTGTCAAACTCTGCAGTCTGCTGTAGGCTTCAGGATCCACAAATACCACATGGGAGATATTCTGCACCAAGCCGTTGGTTATATAGCGCTGGGCAGTAAAAATAATCTTGTTTTTAGGTATATCCCGGGGCAGGGGCGCCGGAACAGCGTCTTCCCCAAATCCCTGGGGGCGGCACTGCAAAAGGTAAAAATCCTGGCCGTCTGAAGCAAATTCGATGTCTACCGCAGTTCCCATCTTTTCCTGTAACACCTGCAGGATCTGGCCAATTTTTCTTATAAACGGCGTGCCGGCAATAAGACCTTCAAAATTAACCACCAGATCCTCTTTTTCGAAGTCGATCTGGAAGGCATTCAAGCATTCCACATAGTTCTCGCGATAGGCTGACAGGAGATGGTGTGCGAAGGGTATTTCAGGGCCGTAATGCTTTAACAGCTCAGCAATGGGTACGGTTTCAAAGCTATTGGTCTCCAGGTTGATGACATCGACCTTCTTGGGTGAATAGTACTTGATCTCCTCAGGGACTATGTTAACCCGCAGATCAGGCTGACCGGGTGCGATCAAAAAAGGAAAATCGTCGCTCAAACGGTCCACGGCCCGGGTTCCCAAACCCATCACCAGACGGATCAAACCGTCTTCCCGTTTTAGGCGCGGCGACCAGCGAAATTCGTTGTTGTTTACCGCGACCCCGGAATAAAGCGGCATAAAATAAGGGCCCATCTTCTTCCCTACCACCTGCTGTATCATGATTCCCATTTCTTCGTGAAAATCCAGCAGCCCGCGCTCGGCCCGGTAACGGATCGAATCGGGACCGTAGACTGAAGCGTAGACCTCAACTATAGCCCCCATCAGCGCATCCAGGCGCTGCTTCTTGCTGCCCCGGTTGGCCAGAAACAGGCTTTTGTACTTGCCGGAGAAAGCAGCTCCCATCTGATCTTCCAACAAGGAGGAACTTCTGACGATCAAGGGCACATCACCGAAATCGTCCAGGGCCATAGCCAGGCTCTTGACGATGCCCTGTGGAAACTTGGCGTTCTTCAGCATCTGAATGATATTGGGGTAATCCATGCGGATCTCTTGCAGGTCTTTATACTTCTGCTCGTTCAGTCCTTCTAAATTATTGTAATGCAGAAATTCGGTGAGTTCATCGGTGGTAATGCACCAGGTTCGGGGGATTTTAACCTCGGTCAGTAGGGGGTGGTTGTGGCTTTCTCTTTTTAGAATCTGCTGGGCCAGAAACAGGCCGGTGCTCTTCCCCCCGATTTTACCGTGGCTTTCCTCCGGGTAAATGAGGCGTTTGACCACCTCATAAAACTGGCTTATACCGATATACTGCTTGGCCACTCGGATGAAGTCAAGGTTGTCGGATAAGAATCTTCTTATCAAGGCCACTTCCAGCCAGCGCTCGGTGGCGGAATAGAGCATATTGCTCTCCCCCGCGATATTGCGGTACCGTTTTATGGCCTCAACGATTTCCCCCAGGGAAGTGTCGATGCGGTCCACGGTCTTGATGAGATCATAGGCCTTTTGTTCTTGAATCCAGCGGTTCAAGCGCAGTGAGATTTCCTGGTCGCTGAAATGCCGGGCGGCGATTTGAAAGGTCTTTTCGCAAATGGTGTTCACATTGCCCAGAGGCACCCGGGCACTGGGGTAATTGACCTCCCCGCGGCTGAATGAGTCCTGCCACCCCGGGCTGAAGTCATTGAGCAGGTTTCCGGCTTCGGCGACCCCGTTCCAGTACAAGTGGTTGATCATCTTGCGGCTCACATGCAGAAGCATATCCGGATCGGTACGGCGCAGCAAGTCCAAAATGACCATCCACTCGTGTTCTAAATGACGTTCGGTAAAACCCAGGCGAGGCCGGTTCCATTCCTGCAGGACTTGTTTGAGGCGGCGGTGAAACAGGGTCTGGCCAATTCGTTCGGCTATCGTTTGAATCAGTTTGCGTTCTTTGTCCAGAAAGGTCCCTTCCTCACTGGAAGGAACCGATTTGGTATAGACCACCTCTATGCTGCCCACGATCGCATCGTCTATCTTTATGGGGCAGTTCAAAAGCAGTTTTGACTTACAGTAACCCGGAGTCTGGTAACTGTTGCTGTCGAAGAGGATTCTGGCCTCGCACACCTCAGGGTATTGCCAGCCAGAAGGAATAACTTCAATGACCCCCGCAAGCATTTCCCCCGGGGAGAGGCGCTGATTGTTTAGAATCTCATCAACCTGATAGAGGCAATTGAGTTCTTTGGCCCGCTCCTTGAGGATGTGAATGGAGTGTTCGTCTAACAAGTCACTATCCCGCATGGCAATCCCCTGTCCTTTTTTCCTATACCCAACCCCTCATTCTCACGGCCTGCACTACACGGTTGATGGCTATAACATAAGCGGCATCGCGCATAAACATATTGTGCTTTTTAGCCAGATCATTTACAGCGTGGAAAGCGGCGGTCATTTTGGCATCCAGCTTGGCCAGGACTTCATCCTTCTCCCAGTAGTAGTTGGCGTTGGACTGCACCTGTTCAAAGTAACTGCAGGTGACACCGCCAGCATTGGCCAGGAAGTCGGGTATCAAGAAAATTCCTCTTGCTTTGACAACCTCATCGGCATCGGGGGTGGTCGGTCCATTGGCCCCTTCTACTATCATTTTAACCCGCGGGCTGATTTTATGTACGTTTTCAATCGTTATCTGGTTTTCCAGAGCGGCCGGGAATAGTATATCGACATCCTGCTCCAGCCAGGCATTGCCGTCAAGGATTTCACAGCCTACTGTTTTAGCCTTTTCCTTGTCTATGCTGCCGAAGGCATCGGTTATTTCCATCAGTTTGGCGCTGTCCAGGCCGTCTTCACATTTGAAAGTGTAGGATTTCTTGTCGGTGTTGTCCCAGCAGGAAATCGCCACGACCTTACCGCCCATCTTGCTGTATAATTCGGCCGCGTACTGGGCGACATTGCCAAAGCCCTGGAAACTGGCACAGGTTTCCTCGGGTTTTATCCCCATTTCTTTTAAGGCTTCACGCACAGTATAGACCACACCATAACCGGTAGCTTCGGTTCTGCCCAGAGAACCGCCCAATCCAACCGGCTTGCCGGTAATAAAGCCCGGGTATCTTCCCCCATGAATCGTTTCGAATTCATCCAGCATCCACAGCATATGCTGGGCATTCGTCATCACGTCAGGAGCAGGCACGTCCAAATCCGGTCCGACATCGCGGGCTACCTTCCTGACCCATCCCCGGCACAGTCTTTCCTGTTCATTTTTGGTCAGATTGCGCGGGTCACAAATGACTCCGCCTTTGCCGCCTCCCAGCGGAATGTCGACCACGGCGCATTTCCAGGTCATCCACATGGCCAGGGCGCGAACCGTGTCAGCAGTCTCCTGGGGATGGAAGCGAATGCCGCCTTTGGCCGGGCCGCGGGCATCATTGTGTTGAACTCTGAAACCTTGAAAAACCTGGGTACTGCCATCATCCATGCGCACAGGGATAAGGAAATGATATTCCATGGCCGGCTGCCGCAAAAGGGCTCGGGTTGCTTCATCCAGGCCGATTATCTCAGCAACCCGGTCGAATTGTGCCTGGGCGTTAACAAAGGGATTGTAACTTGTCTCACTCATTTGAATCTGCTTCCTCCTTGTAGCATATTCGGGTTTGGTTGACTATGCCAATTATATAACTCAGGCGCCAAATTGTGCGCAAAATCGTTTAATGTATACAATATACCCCTACATAGAAGGCCGCTATCCAAATATTCTATTGTCCAGGCGTGGAATTTTCAGGATATTTGATGGAAATTATCTGCCAGTTAATATCTCCCCGGGGTGCTTTTATGGTGACAGAGGCTCCTTTGCTCTTCAGCAGCAAGGCACTTCCCATGGGGGAAAGTATGGAAATGTGATGGCTTTTTATCCGCTCTTCATACAACGGCAGGATCTCCAATATTTGCCTCTTTCCGGTTTCGGGATTTATAAGCTCCACCTGGCTGCCCATAATGACAAACGGCAATTCGTTATTTGATTTTTCAGAGCGAATAGAATTCTCAAGGAATGCCTCCAGCTGCCTGACATAGAGATCCAAAAGGTTTACCACCTGTTTGCGCTCTGGAGAAATCTGTGGGAAATAGTCATGTACCCATTGACTGCGGTTTTCTTCAACCGCTACCAGGTGACGCAGCAGGTTCTCATAAGTTTGTGGTTTAATCGCACGCTGAACCACTCGAAACCCTCCCTCTCCCCATACATTTAATGGTAATCATCATTCCATAATAATTAGGTACCCGGCCTCACGGCTGGGTACCTATTACGTTTTAGTATACTGTATACAGTAGGAGCATGTCAATACTAGCAGCATTTTCCATCGGATACAGAATTTTATAGCCGGGTCTGGCTTAGATTTTAGCCGTCCAGATAATTTCAAACCTAATAAAAAACGGGTGATTCAGGGGGGAATTTTGAAGGTTCGCCCTGATCACCCGTAGAAGTAGGCAAAAGGTTAGATTTTACACAGGTTTCAAGCTTAGAATCTTGATGTCTAATTATAATGCAACTTATGTGCCAACTTCACAGCAAAAAGTATTTCATAATATGCAAAAGCAAAAACGCCCCAAATTGGGGCGCTGGTCCATTATACCAGAAGAGGTCGAAAAATACTGCTGCGGTAATGTGTATCAAATTTGCATCATTTATTAGACATGTGTCGAAAAATGATACAGATTTGCTACAATTGTCCAGCTATTAGTTGATTATCTGACATTCCTTCATCTTCCGATACAGTGTGCTGCGGGAAATGCCCATCTCTATAGCAGCCTTGCTGATGTTGCCGCCGTGCATATCCAGAGCCTGAATGATCCGCTTTTTTTCCTGCTCAAGGGCAAACAGCTTACGGGTATGGCGATCCCCCAGATATCCCGGGGGCACGACACTGCTATTGTCCAGCCACTGTTGGCGCTTGACCGCGGTATCAACCTCCATTTTTATGATCTCCCGGGGAAGATGATCTATAGTAAGCCGGGAATCATCGGCAACCAGGAGCATTCTTTCCACCACATTCTGCAATTCCCGAATGTTGCCCGGCCACTGGTAAGCCTCCAGATAATTGTAAACCGCATCATCGACAGAGATTATACGGCGGCCAGTCCGGCCTGACATTTCTTTGAGGAAGTGATTGAATAATAATCGAATATCGCCAGGGCGCTCCCGCAGTGCGGGAATATTAATCCTGACCACATTGAGGCGGTAGTAAAGGTCCACCCTGAACCGGCCCTGGTCGACCAGTTCCGGGAGGTTATGGTTGGTTGCCGCAATGATCCTTACATCCACCTTGATAGGGCTGTCTCCTCCCACACGCAGAACAGCTTTTTCCTGCAGAGCCCGCAGCAAGACGGCTTGCTGTTCCAAAGGCATGTCGCCGATCTCATCCAGCAAAAGGGTGCCGTGATTGGCCAGCTCAAACTTTCCGGGGCGTCCTCCGCGCCTGGCCCCGGTAAAAGCCCCTTCAACGTAACCGAACAACTCGCTGCCCACCAGTTCTCTTGGCAGTGCGGCGCAGTTTATGGCCACAAAAGGACCGTTTTTACGGGCGCTCACGTTATGAATGGCCTGGGCGAAAACCTCTTTGCCGGTGCCGCTCTCGGCTTGCAATAACACTGTGGAATTATTGCCTCCAGCCTTCATGGCAAGTTTGACGGCCCTGCGCAACAGCTTGTCTTCGCCGATTATGGAGTCAAAGGTAAAAGTGGCCTGTGCGCCGGTAAACCTGTTGACCAACTCCTGAACCCGGGCGATCGGTCTCAGGATTATTGTGGCCCCTATGACCTGTTGATCCTCATCAAAGATGGGGATGCCCGAGGCGGCAGCATGGACTTTGCCGCTGCTTCCGCTCAGCATTATCTCCTGGTCATGGAAGGCTTCACCGGTCTGCAGCAGGTTCATGGTTTTAGGGGCCTTGCCGCTGAACAATTCCACAATATGCACGCCCAGAAGGGCTTCCTGGGAGTATCCGATTATTTGTCGGGCTGCCGGATTAAATTGTGAAACCCGGCCGTTCTTATCTACGCCCAGAACCCCATCGGACATGGTGTCAAAAACATTGATAAGTTCTTCATTTACATTCCTGAGAGCCTGTTGTTCAATATACAATTGCTTTTCCTGATAAAGATGGCAGTTTTGAATTTTGTTTAAACCATTAAATATGGCCACCGCCATATAATAGCAGGAATTGTAACCACAGGCCGCGCAATTCCTGAAATCTTTTTCCTCCGCTTTGTGCATATCGTGATATATTGCCTGCAATTGTTCATCACTGGGAATATCAAGCCGCATCTGAGCGGTAAGGTCACGATAGTGCCCATTGCTGAAATCATGGTTTTTCAAGAGTTCAGCGATAAATTCATCGCGCTGGCGGTTAAGTTCGGGGTCGCTTATGTTCTCTTCGGAGCGCTTGGCAACCCGATATTCGCTGGCGACAGTCTTTTTGTTTATGCAGCCTACCCCCATATTACAGCCCTTTTCACAGCTTAATACGTCCACTATTAAGGGCAGATGCTGGTCTCCCCGGCGTATATATCTCTCCAGGTTGCCCAGATACTGTTCATAAATGGCAGGGCCTTCGATTTGGGCAATCTCGCTGGCCGGGGTATCCGGGTAATGGTACAAATACGACGCTTTGAGTCCGCCCGGAGTAGAGAAATTTGCGGTGATCCCGGCCGGTATTATATTGTCAAACTCACTGTCCTCCATACTAGACAGCTCGATACCATGCTCTTCGAAGATTTTCAACAAGTGCTGATAGGTAACATTGTATTTCACTATTCGGCTGTCCTGGAACTCCCGGCGCTTGGCCAAACAGGGCGAAATCAGGGCCAATTCCGCATGTGGATGCAATGAGCCGGCATATACCGCCAAATTGTGAACCGGGCTGCCAATTGGAGCCAAATATTCAAGCAAACCGGGATGGCTTAATTCCACATATCTTGTCACCGCCGGGCAGGGCGTCGATATAAGCGGCCTTTTGACGGTGCCGGCAGCCATGGCCTGGTGATAAGCAGCAACCGTAATTTCCGCACCGAGCGATACGTCATAAGCTTTGTGAACGCCCAATTTTTTTAAGGCACTGATCAGTTTGGGCAATTCAAAGTTGCTGGCTGCCGAAGGGGCAATTAAGGCCACGATTTCCCGCTTCCCCAGGTTGGCCGCAAACTCAGCGGCATCGTCAATTATGAAGCGGGCGCTCTTTTCAATACTGCCGCCGTGGCTTTTGATACAGGCCTCAACGCAGCGTCCGCAGGCAATACACCGGTTATTATTGAATTTGATTACTTCCCCGCTGCCATCACTACATATTTTTACCGGACAAACCGCAATGCATTGATGGCAATTGGTACAGTTATCTTCGTTGATCCCTATAACTTGTACGAACTTTTCCATAATCTCCCTCTATTTCATAGCAGTTTTATACAGATACTATGCAATAATCATGCCGCTGCTTGAGAGCTTACCAGCTTGATTATATAATAAGCCGCAGCCGCAGAGGCGTTGTAAATAATAGTATTTATGGGGTTTAAGCCAAGCTCTGTAGACAGATGGGAAATGCCTGTTAATAATGCGTAAAATGTCGCTGTAAACTTGGGCAGGTATTCAGTGCACAGAGATGTATGCAATTTATTTATTCATTAATATGGTAGAATGAAAGCTTAGTAGAGAACTAGTCGTTTAAGGATACCATCTACTGAAAATATGGAGTGAAAAAGATGTCAAAACGAACCGATATTAACAAAATCCTGATTATTGGCTCCGGCCCTATCGTTATTGGTCAGGCCTGTGAATTTGACTACTCGGGAACTCAAGCCTGCAAAGCCCTAAGGAATCTGGGTTACCAGATTGTACTGGTCAATTCCAACCCGGCCACCATCATGACCGATCCGGGGATCGCCGATGTCACCTTTATTGAACCGCTCAATGTGAGAAGCCTCACCGCTATCATTGCCAAAGAAAGGCCTGACGCGGTTTTGCCCAATCTGGGCGGGCAGTCGGCCTTGAATCTGTGTTCGGAATTAAGTAAATCCGGAGTTCTATCGCAATACGGGGTGCAAGTGATCGGAGTGCAAATCGACGCCATTGAACGCGGAGAAGACCGGATCGCTTTCAAAGAGACCATGAACCGGCTGGGTATAGAGATGCCCCGCAGCAAACCGGCCTACAGCATCGCGGAAGCGGAAAAGATCGCCCAGGAACTGGGCTATCCGGTGGTGATCCGCCCTGCCTACACCATGGGGGGTACCGGCGGCGGACTGGTATATAATATTGAAGAATTGAGAATAGTCGCCAATCGCGGCATCGCTGCCAGCCTGGTGGGACAGATACTGATCGAGGAATCGGTCCTGGGCTGGGAGGAGTTGGAGCTGGAAGTGGTCCGTGACGCCAAAAACCAGATGATTACGGTGTGTTTTATCGAAAACATCGATGCCATGGGGGTACACACCGGAGATTCCTTTTGTGCGGCGCCTATGCTGACCATCAGTCCCGAACTGCAAAAAAGGCTGCAGGACTACGCCTACGCGGTTGTAGAAGCTATTGAAGTGGTCGGAGGCACCAATGTTCAGTTTGCCCATGACCCCAAAACCGGTCGGGTGGTAATCATTGAAATCAATCCGCGCACCTCGCGCTCCTCAGCCCTGGCCTCCAAAGCCACCGGTTTCCCCATTGCCATGGTTTCCACCATGCTGGCGGCGGGTCTGACCCTGGACGAGATCCCCTACTGGCGGGATGGGACCCTGGATAAATACACCCCTTCGGGTGATTATGTGGTCATTAAATTTGCCCGCTGGGCTTTTGAAAAGTTTCCCGGGGCCCTGGACAAACTGGGTACGCAGATGCGGGCCGTAGGCGAAGTGATGAGCATCGGCAAAAACTATAAAGAGGCGATGCAAAAAGCCATCCGCTCCCTGGAAATAGGCCGCTTTGGGCTGGGCTTCGCCAGGAATTTCCACCAGCTTCCCCTGGACGAACTGCTCTCCATGCTGGCCGAGCCTTCCAGCGAGCGCCAGTTTATTATGTATGAAGCCCTGCGCAAAGGGGCCGACATCAATCAGCTGTACCGCCTGACGAATATCAAGCCCTGGTTTATTGAACAGATGCGGGAATTGGTGATGTTTGAAGAAGAGCTGCTGAAGCATAAGGGCGGGAATCTGCCCGACGAATTACTCATCCAGGCCAAAAAAGACGGTTTTGCTGATCGTTACCTGGCGACCATTCTTGATATACCCGAAGCGGAGATTCGCCGTCGCCGCCTTCTCCTGGGAGTTGCCGAAGGCTGGGAAGCTGTTCCGGTCAGCGGGGTTGAAAATGCGGCTTACTATTTCTCCACCTACAACAGCCCGGATCAAACCGCAACCAGCGACCGCCCCAAGGTGATGATTCTGGGGGGCGGCCCCAACCGCATCGGCCAGGGAATCGAATTTGACTACTGCTGTGTGCACACCGCCTTTGCCCTGCGCGATCTGGGTTTTGAAACCGTGATTGTCAACTGCAACCCGGAAACGGTTTCAACCGATTATGACACCTCCGATAAATTATACTTCGAGCCGCTTACGGTCGAAGATGTTCTGAGCATTTACGAAAAGGAAAAACCGCTGGGAGTGATCGTGCAGTTCGGCGGGCAGACCCCCCTCAATATCGCTGCAGAACTGGCCAGGGCCGGGGTAAAGATCCTGGGGACCACGCCGGAAACCATCGACCTGGCAGAAGACCGCGACCATTTCCGCCGCATTATGGAGAAGCTGGATATTCCCATGCCGGAATCAGGCATGGCAGTCAATATTGAAGAGGCTCTGGCCATCGCCAACCGCATCGGCTATCCGCTGATGGTGAGACCTTCATATGTCTTGGGCGGCAGAGGCATGGAAGTGGTCTATGATGAAGAGATGCTGCGCCAGTACCTGGCGGCTGCAGTAGGAGTAACTCCGGAGCGCCCCATTCTCATCGACCGCTTCTTGAGCAATGCCATCGAAGCCGAAGCCGATGCCATCGCCGACGGCGAGGATGCATTCGTCCCCACGGTCATGGAGCATATCGAATTAGCCGGGATTCACTCCGGAGATTCGGCCTGCGTGATACCGCCTATCAGCATCGCTGCCCAACACGTGAACACCATTGAGAAATATACCCGCCAGATCGCCAAAGAGCTGAATGTGATAGGTTTGATGAATATGCAGTACGCCATTGCCGATGATAAAGTATACGTGCTGGAAGCCAACCCGCGTGCTTCCCGGACCGTACCCCTGGTTTCCAAGGTATGCAACATATCTATGGCACGGATTGCCACCGAGATCATGATGGCCCACGCCGCCGGGCAAAAATACTCGGTCAGCCGGCTGAAATCCAAACATCTGCCCCACTTCGGGGTTAAGGAGGCGGTCTTCCCTTTCAATATGTTCCCTGAAGTAGACCCCCTCTTAGGGCCGGAAATGCGTTCCACCGGGGAAGTGCTGGGCATCGCTGATTCCTTTGGTCTGGCCTACTACAAGGCCCAGGAAGCAACCCAGTCCTGCCTGCCTTTATCGGGTACGGTTTTGTTTAGCGTGACCGACCAGGACAAACCCGCCGCTCTGGAAACCGCCCGGGAATTCGCCAAGCTCGGATTCAAGATCAGGGCCACGGCCGGAACCCATAAATACTTTCAAGAAAAGGGTATTGACTCTACAGAAATCAACAAACAGTATGAAGGCCGCCCCAACATCGTGGACGCTATAACCAACGGGGAACTCAACCTGGTCATCAATACCCCCTCCGACAAGCGCAGTCAGTCGGACGATTCATATATCCGCAAGTCGGCCATTAAACAACGGGTGCCTTACATCACCACCATGGCAGCGGCCCAGGCCAGTGTCAAAGGCATCGCGGCCTATAAGGGAAATACCGCTAACGCCTCCCGGCTTAAGTCGCTGCAGGAATACCACGCTGATATCCGCGATATAGAATCCTGAGACTGAATCCGCAAGGGAGGTGCCTGGCCATAGTTCACAGCACCTCCTTTTTATGGCCATAATATACTGATTTTGATATCATCAGGTTAATGTTTGATTTTGTGGAATGTTTTCAGTACCGGACTGTCAGGAAAAGCAGTTAAAACATGGCGAGGCCCACCCGGGTTATGGTCTGGCAGAATGGTCCGGGCTGCCGCCCCTTTTATCGGCAAGACACGGAGCTGCCCAGCCGAATAATTTAAACGCTCATCGGGGGAGTTTTGCGAATGACAATTGCCACTTTATTCGCCACCGCTTTCATGGTCGGGCTGTCTGGCGCTATGATGCCCGGCCCTCTCCTATCCGCCACCATCGCTGCCAGCGCGCGCCGGGGATGGGAGGCCGGCCCATTGATAGTTCTGGGTCATGCGGTGCTGGAGTTGCTGCTTATCATAGCCCTGATGGCAGGGTTATCGGCCTTCCTGACCAGGGCTGAAGTCACCACGGTGATCGCGGCGGTAGGCGGCTCTTTCCTTATATGCCTGGGCTACAATATGAGCCGGGATGCCCGGGCGGGCAGAATCCAATTGAAAACCACGGATGATGCCAACAGATCCTCCAATGATCTGCACCCGGTATTGATAGGCATACTCTTGAGTATCTCCAATCCCTTCTGGTCGATCTGGTGGGCTACCGTTGGTCTGGGCTATTTAGTGCTGGCCGTACCCTTCGGCACTATAGGCGTAGGATCGTTTTACACCGGACACATTCTGTCCGACCTTTTATGGTACACGTTGATTTCGGTCTCGGTAGCAGGCGGACAGAGATTCCTCAAGCAAAGCGTATACAGTACCATAATATTCGTATGCGGACTGTTTCTGCTCGGCATGGGCGGGTATTTCTTATACACTGCATTTTTTCATTAAAAATAAACCGGTTGCAGCGGTTATTTAAGATCGAGCCTGTACATAAGCAGAGCTCTTAAAAAACAAGCTGCTTACATTTGTTTACATTCATTCCATTATGATCCTTCATGCTTGCAAAGCCTCCACCCACTAATTCTAAACAAAAGCTGCTATTCAAACCTCTCATTAATTCCTCTCTGTTAACATGCCAAATTATGGTGGGAACTGAAATCATTTAAACTGCGTCCAAATTTAATAAAGCCATATATATACTGGTGTCAGTAGCAAGGACTAGAATATCTGCCAAAAAGGAGGCATACATGAAAAAAGTACGTATAATACTCGCCCTGTTGATATGTTTCACCACTATCTTCTCCTTCGATTTCATTCCGGCAGCCGCAGCCGCAACGCTGCAATATGGCAGTTCAGGCCCGGAGGTCGTCCAGCTGCAAAAACAATTAGCCTCTTTAGGGTTTTATCTGGGTCCCACCGGTGTTGACGGCAGGTTCGGCCCGTATACCCTGGAGGCAGTGCAGGGAGTTCAGTCGGCTTCGGGCCTTCCTATCGACGGCGTGGTGGGAGATACCACTGGAGATCAAATCGCTTTTTGGTCCAGCCAACCTGCTTTCAGCCCTTACCTGCAGACCGATCATTTCGCTCCCTGGGAATTCAAATGCCGCCACTGCGGCAGCCTGGGCCGCGGGATGTCCAAAGCCCTGCTGTTGAGGCTCGAAGCCCTTTATGTGAAATTGGGCTCAGTCCCCATCTGGGTGACTTCAGGTTATCGCTGTCCGGTGCACAACAGCAGGCTTTCAGGAGCCGCTGCCAATTCGCAGCATATGTATAATACCGCAGCTGACATTCAGGTCAGCGTTGCCCCTGCCGCCGTAGCCAATGCGGCCGAAACCATTTTCGGGGACGGGGGGCTGGGACGCTATTCCAGTTTCACCCATGTGGATGTGCGCGGTTATCATGCCCGCTGGTAGTAAATAAGAAGAGGGCCGCTATGAGAAACAGTCAGCATCATGCTCCTCAATCCCGGCCCTCCGTTTTGTCTCCCGCAAAATCTTCTCAGGCCCAACTCTTTAAACCTGATCGCCTTCTTCACCCAGCGGTGTTCGGGGGTCCCTGAAAAACGTCCCCATGCTCTTGCCGATCAACTTTCCTTCGCTGTTATGAAACTCGGCTTCCACTACCGCCAGGGTCTTGCCGGGATGCACCACCCGGGCCTCAGCATTTAACTCGGTCCGGGCATAAACCGGCGCTATATAATTGAGCTTCATTTCTGCAGTCCTGTAAATATGGCCGCAAGTCGATGCCGCCAGACTCATAACCGTATCAGCTATGCTGGCAATAGCCCCCCCATGCACCCGCTCTCCCTTGGTGGTGTACCTGAGGTCGGTGACCATCCTCAGACCGGCGATTCCCTTGCCCAGATAAGTAACTTCAAACCCCATGGCCTGATGACAGGGCTGACGGTGGTACTGGTCGCACAGGAGTTCAAATATCTCTTGATCGAGCCCCCTGTTTTCAGCTTTGTAGCAATGCAAAATATATTCCCCCCGTATTTTGGTATACATTTCTAATTATATATCTGTTGTGGGCCGGAGATAAATAACGCTTTGACGGATGTGGGAACAATACGATTCGTTTCTCAAAAAACCCGTGCGCAAACTACTGATTTGCCGGCAAACCATCCAGGATTGGTCTTGCTCCTTAGAAAATTCACTTGGTAGAATTGGGTATGTTTCAACTATTAATGTTACTATAATAAATAAATATCGTTGACATAGGAGGCGGAAATGATGCAGCGCGAAGCGGTCCTGGCGGCCATAAGAGAAAAGCAAGGTCAATGGGTGTCAGGCGGGGCCCTGAGCAAAGAACTCGGGGTGAGCAGGACTGCGGTCTGGAAGCAGGTGAAGATTTTGCAAGCGGAAGGATACGCAATAGAGACCTCTCCCAAAAAGGGATACCGCCTCACCGTTGTGCCGGATATACTATCTGCGGCGGAAGTTGTCTCCGGATTGCAAACACAAGTGTTGGGGCGGGAGAATTACTTCTATTTTGCGGAGATAGATTCCACCAACAACCATGCCAAAGAACTGGCTGCCAAAAACTCCCCCGAGGGAACGATAGTGGTGGCGGAACGGCAAACCGCAGGACGCGGGAGAAGAGGCCGGGCATGGCATTCCCAGCCCGGACAGGGCATTTACATGTCCCTGATTATGCGGCCGCCCCTGTCCCTAAACCAGCTTTCCCGGGTGACACCGTCCATCGCCGTGGCTGTCGCAGAGACCCTGGAGAAGCAGCTGGATTTAAAGCCAGGCATCAAATGGCCCAATGATGTACTGATAAACGGGCGTAAAATCGCGGGTATATTGACCGAAGCGGTAACTGATATGGATGGCATAGAATATATCATTATCGGCATCGGCTTGAATGTCAACCAACGGGTCGAGGACTTTCCCGAGGAATTTCGCGATGCCGTCACTTCGACCCGGGAAGAAGTTAAACATCCGGTTTCCCGGGTCAAACTGCTGCAGGAACTCTTGCTGCAACTGGAGAAGCGCTATCGGCAACTAACCGGCGGAGAATTTTCCCTAATTTTAGAGAGATTCAGAGAGCTGTCTGTAGTGATAGGCCGGGATATAAAGCTTGACAGCGTCAACGGCGTGACTGCCGGCAGGGCTATCGATATCGACAACAACGGCTTTCTGACGGTTCGCGACGTTATGGGCAATATCCATAATGTAATGTCCGGGGAGATATTCTTGAAAGCCCCCCGTGACAACCATAAATAATTGTTAACCTTATTGACCTGATTTGGTTGACAATAATTCCAGGCTTATACTATATTATTTTTAAACCTATCATACAGGAGGCCTGGATATGTCCTCATCAGCTTCTAGTTCCTTGCGCTCAATGGTCTACGCTTCCATGTTCGGGGCCATGACCGCCATCGGGGCATTTATAGTGATTCCCCTGCAGCCCGTCCCCTTTACCCTGCAGACATTTTTTACCGCCCTGGCCGGCACTTTGCTGGGCGGTTACGCCGGGGCCCTGAGCCAGGTTGTATATGTTCTCCTGGGCTCTATCGGCCTGCCGGTTTTCGCCGGCGGCAAGGCCGGTCTGGGGGTTTTGTTCGGACCTACCGGAGGCTATCTCATCGGTTTCATCGCCGGGGCATATGTCATCGGCAGAATAATGGAAGCCCGGAAAGACGCCGGTTTGTTTTATACCGCCATGGCTATACTGGCCGGCGATCTGGTGATTTACACCGTGGGGACCGTTCAGCTTTCCCTGGTCGCCCACCTGCCCCCCTTGAAGGCCATACTGGTGGGCGTGGCGCCATTCGCGGCTGCTGAGGCAATTAAACTCCTGGCGGCCGCGATACTGACCGTCAAGCTGAAGAATAAGCTTCCGCTTAGGGGATAAGTTCATGATAAGAATAGAGAATTTAAGCTATACTTATAAGCCGGAAACGGCGCCTTCCTTGCACAACATTAATCTGTGTATAGGGGAAGGCGAACATATCGCCCTCATCGGACCCAACGGCTGCGGCAAAACCACCCTGATAAGGCACCTCAATGCCCTGCTCCTGCCTACCGGGGGTGAGGTCTCCATCGACGGCCTTAAAAGCCATGAACAGCGTAATCATTCCGAGATAAGACGCAAGGTGGGCATGGTTTTTCAGAACCCGGACAATCAGATAGTAGGAATGAGCGTAGAAGAGGATGTGGCCTTCGGTCCCGGTAACCTTCGTCTGCCCGCTGCCGAAGTTCGGCTGAAGGTGAGCAAAGCCCTGGAGATGGTAGGCCTGAGCGGTTTTGAGAAACGCGCGCCAGTCACATTATCGGGCGGGGAGAAACAATTGCTGGCCCTGGCCGGTCTGCTGGCAATGGACCCTGGCTACATCGTTCTGGATGAAGCCACCTCCTCCCTGGATGCAAACAGCAAAGAGAAAGTCCTGGCTATACTGAAAAAGCTGCAAAATCAGAATATTACAGTTATCCAGGTCACTCATAACATGGAAGAGGCCCTGCGGGCTGACCGGGTCATGCTGATGGCCGGCGGGCAAATCGTCGCCGACGGTCCCGCCTTCCAGGTCCTGGCTGAAAGGGAGCGGCTGAAATCGATGGGCCTTGCTCCCCCGGTCATAGTGGAACTGATGGCCAGTTTGGAAGCATACGGACATACCCCCGGGAAACCGGTCATAACCGTTGATGATGCCGCCGGGGAGATAAATTCCTGGCTTACGCATGAAGCAGCGGTTGACGAAGACTATGCGCCCCGGAGGACAGGCGGCTATGCATGATTTAGGGCAGTATTTACACCATGAATCAGCGCTGCATAGAAGCGATCCGCGGGTTAAACTGATCGCGGTGCTGGCCTTGAGCCCGGTGATTCTCCACATTGAGGTTCCCGGCCTGATTATGGTGGGGGCATTGATCCTGGGGGCCGCCCTTATGGGGAAAATAGGTCCGTTTGAGCTTTTCCGCACAACCCGGCCGGTATGGCCTTTCTTTATGATGCTGTTCCTGGTCTATATATTGTTTACCCCGGGCACTCCCCTGGCGCCCCTGGCTTCCTATTCAATCAAGATCAGCTATGAAGGGCTTCATCTGGGGGCATCTCAATTATTCAGATTTGTGCTGCTCATCCTGGCGGCCTCGCTCCTGACCATGACCACCTCGCTCACTGAAATCACCATGGGTCTGGAACACCTCTTAAGGCCCTTAAGGATAGTGAGGATATCTTCCCACAATATAGCGCTGATGGTGAGTATGGCCTTGAGATTCATCCCCCTGCTGCAGCACGAACTGCAGCAGATACAAACAGCCTCTGCGGCCCGGGGCGCCGATTTCAGATGCGGAAGCCCGCTTGATAAGATTCGTCTGACGGTATACCTTGCAACTCCTTTAACATTGAACATCATACGGCGCTCCGATGAACTGGCGGAAGCCATGGAAGCGCGGGGGTATCGGCCCGGCCCCAGAACCTACCTGTGCGAACTGGCCTTCAGCAGAAGCGACTATTATGCCCTGGGCTTTATTGCAGTCATTATCATGTTCTTATGGTACCTGGGGTGAATGTTACAGTATTTTTCTCAGTAAAAAAACGGTGTATGGCGGATGATTTAACCCCATACACCGTTGCTTTTTATTCTTTGCCTGATGTTGCTTCCATACATAAAATTCTGTCCCGCAAAATCGGAGGCCTTTATAAAATCCGGTTGCTGCGGCGCCATATCTTCATCTCCGCTGCGCTCTTGACCAGCTCTTCTCTAAACTGCGGATGGGCGATGCTGATCAGGGCTTCAGCCCGTTCATAGGTAGACTTGCCCTTCAGGTTGACGATGCCGTATTCGGTGACCACATAAGAAGTGATGTTCCGGGGTACGCTTATAGCCGCGCCTACCGGCAAGGTGGGGACAATCCGCGAAATGAGACTCCCGTCCGGGCCGGCAATGGTGGAACTCAGGCAGATAAAGCCTTTGCCGCCATTGGCTTCATAGGCCCCGATGATAAAATCCAGCTGCCCGCCGGTTCCGGTGATCTGGCGAATCCCGGAGGACTCGGAGCATACCTGGCCATACAGGTCAACCCCGATGGCGTTGTTAATGGCCATAACATTATCGTTCCTCTTGATCACATCGGGGTTATTGGTATAGTCCACCGGGAAGCTGGCGCAGACCGGGTTGTTATCCAGGAAATCGTATAATTTATTGGTGCCCATGGCGAAGGTATAGACCATCTTCTCCTTGTCCAGCTGTTTACGCCGTCCGGTGATTCGCCCCGCTGCGTACATATCCACATAAGAGTCGACCAGCATTTCGGTGTGTACGCCCAGGTCTTTCAAATCGGAATCGGCGATCATAGCCCCGATGGCATTAGGCATGGCGCCTATGCCCAGCTGCAGGCAGCCTCCGTCAGGGATCTCATTGACGATGATTTCCGCCACCTTCTGGTCTGTCCCATTGGGTTTGATTTCGGGAAGCTGTAACAAGGGACGGTGGTCTCCCTCAACCAAATAGTCTATCTGGGAGATATGCAGCATCTCAAGATTGCCCCCCAGACAGCGGGGAACGGAATTATTCACTTCTGCGATTACGATCTTGGCGGTGCGGGCTATATAAGGAGTGCAAGAATTGGCCGCACCAATATTGAAAAATCCGTGCTTGTCCATGGGCCCGACCTTCAGCATAGCCACATCAATCGGTATGAACCCGCGGGTATACCAGGAAGGCATTTCGTGATAGTGCAACGGGATGTAATAGCACAGGTTCTGGTCGTGCAGCTTGCGGCTGGCGCTGCTGAAATGCACGTCGCTATAGATGAAGTGCTCCTGTTCAGGGTCCACTTGCACCACCTGGGGAGCAAACGGGCAGGTAGTAACGCGTACCTTGACCTCGAACAATTCTTCCTTACGCCGGGCCAGGGCGGCATCGAGCCATTGCGAGATCATAACGAACTCACCATATAGTACGCTGTCACCTGATTTGACACATTTCACGGCCTCATCGGCACTGACCAGCTTGCGGCTGTACTCTTCAACGTAGTTCATTTTCCCATCTCTCCTCCTCATTTGAACCGCATGCCGAACCGGGGCGTCCGGGCCTCATTCAGCCCAAGTATACCTGGTCGATTAACCTTTTGAGGGAAACAGCGCATACCAATCTCTACACTTGGCCAGTGCTTTTATCTTTGGATACGCTGTCGTCACGAGTTGCTATAATCGGGTTTTGCGGTCACTTCGATAATTATTTCACTATGTCATGGTTCGACAGTAATCTGCAAACTCCTGCCATCTTCGCTGGTGAGATGGCAGGTTTAATATAACTGACATGCCAAGCTTTTGTTGAATTGGGATGGGAACTTTCTTTGGAGCTGACGGGCCATTCCTGGGGCGGTTTCTGTTTCGCCCTCCTTTCTCCCTGTGATATTTACTTAATCAGATGCTATTAATGAACACAGTTAAGACTGATATGAATAGTATGATGTATATTCTATTTTCACTGCAGGAGGAGTAACTGGATGCATCTGGCTACGGTAATTGAGCTTGCCAGCCAACGTTATCCTCGAGCTGAAGCAATTATTGATGGTTGCAGGCGTTTTACCTATGAAGAATGGAATCAGAGAATCAATTCGGTTGCCTGGGGATTGAGGAGACTCGGCCTCAAACCCGGGGAACGCATCGCCATTTGTGCGAGAAACAGCGAACCGGCCATAACCGCATACTTTGCGGCTCATAAGGCCGGATTAACCGCCGTACTCTTGAGCACGCGCTGGAAAAATACCGAGATAGCCCATGCCTTAAATGATGCTGAAATCCGCTTAATATTCCACGACGAAACCACTTCTGCCCAGGTTATCAATGCCCTGCCCTCCAGCCGCCATAATGCTGCCGCTGTTCCGCTAGACATGGAGGTCTTTCATACTGCGGGAAAGACGACTTTTGGCCACTTAACAGCATATCCCCGCGGCTATCCGCCGGAAATCACACGAGATGACGGCTCCGTGGGCACTATTCTATATACCTCCGGGACTCTGGGCAGGCCTAAAGGTGTACAGAGAACGCATCGCAGCGATTATTATGCCGCTTTGGCCTTGATTATCCAGCACCGCTGGACCCCATTCGAGCGGACCCTGGGCGTTATGCCTTTCTTCCATACCATGGGGCTGCACTGTTTGCTGAGCATGGTGGTTCTCAATGGCCTTGCGGTAGTTTTGCCGAATTTCGATGCCGCGCTTTGTAGGGACTGTATCGAAAAGGAACGGCTGACCGCACTTTATCTGGTACCGACGGTTTATTATGACCTCACTGCGCAGTCAGATTTCGATACCAAGAGACTGAGCAGTATAAAAAAGCTGGCCTTTGCAGGTGCGCCCATGTCCCAGCCTTTAGTCGAACAATGCTTTAGGACTATCAATCCTGAAGTCTTCGTCAATCAGTACGGCAGTACCGAAATGCATGCCATCACTATTAATCCAGATCTGAGAAGCAAGCCGGCTTCATGCGGCCGGCCCGCACTGCACAGCCATATCCGGATCGTAGCTGCGGAAGCTTCCAGAAAGGTTTTGCCCTGTGAAGAAGTCCCTCCCGGGGAAGTAGGAGAAATAATCGTTCAAGCCGATTCCCCCCAGGCCTTTTGCGGGTATTTGAACCGGCCGGACGCCAATGAGCGTTCCATAAGAGAGGGCTGGTATTTTACCGGCGACCTGGGCTGCCTGGACGAGGAAGGCGACTTGTTTTTTAAGGGAAGACTGGATGACATGATAATAAGCGGCGGCGAGAACGTTTACCCTCAGGAAGTCGAGGCGGTGCTGCTGTCGCATCCGCAGGTAAGTGACGCTGCGGTAGTGGGACTTCCAGACGAACGGTGGGGAGAAAAGATCACCGCAGTGATTGTTCCCGCAAGCCTTGATCTTGACGATGCTGCGCTCGATGAGTTCTGCCTCGCCTCCTCCGGTCTTCCCCGCTTTATGCGGCCCAGGCAGTATATTTATGTAAACGAAATCCCCAAATCACCGACCGGCAAGATATTGCGTTCCAGGATAAGGAGCCTGTTGCTGCCGCAGTTGAACGGATAAAAGGATATTTTTATAAAATTTGAGATTCTAAAAAAGAAGGGATGTTCTTATGGAAACCACACGATTGGCGCACTTTGAGCTTCCGCCTCAATGGTCGACAATGAGGAAAACCGAGAAAATTGAAAGGGAGCTGGGCAAAAAATTTATACACATGGAGAAAGGAGACTACATTTCGCCTGAATTCAAACCGCCTGAGGAGGCCATTGAGGCCGTCAGGGACTCGGTGAAGAGCGGAAAGGTGAGATATTCACCAGGCCCCGGCATTCCAGAGCTCAGAGAAGCATTGGCCGTAGAAATGAGCAGCCGGGGAAGGGACACCAAAGCGGAAGAAATCATTGTCACCCCGGGGGCTAAGTTTGCTATTGCGGCGAGTTTCCTGCTCTTCCTGGATGCCGGCGACGAGGTGATAATGCCTGACCCGGGATATCCGCCCGATGAATTCTGGGCCAGGTACCAGAAGGCGGTTATCAAATATTTAAGATTTGAGGATCCCCGCCGGGTGGATGTCGAGCATATGGATAGGCTCATTACCCCCAAAACCAAACTGGTCGTATTCAATACCCCCCAAAGGCCTAATGGACAATTGATTGAGAACACTGCAGAGATTGCCGAAGTTTTGTTGAGACACCCTCACGTGACCATCGTCTCCGACGAGATATTTGCCAGGGTTGTTTTTGAGCCCTTTAAGCACCAGTCGCTTTCTTACTATACAGAATTACGCGATCGCACCGTGGTTATCGACACCTTTTCCAAAGGGTTTGTGATGACCGGCTTCCGTATCGGTTGGGTGACTGCCCCGGAGCATATCGCCAAAAATTATGACATATTAGTCCAGAACAGCTGCACCAATGTTTCAACCATTATTCAAAAAGCTGCTCTGGCGGCATTGACCGCACCTGAAAGTTATTCTAAAGAACTGATCCGCACCCTGCAAAGAAAACGCGATATAGCCTGGAATATTCTATCCGCTTCCAAGAGCCTCAGAACTGAAAACGCCCAGGGCGCATTTTATCTGTTGCCCAAACTGCCTCATGGCTTAGATGATGAAAAAATAGTGGATCTGCTATTAGACCATGGAGTGGCGGTTGTTCCCGGGTCGGCTTTTGGAGCGGGGGGAGCCGGCCATATCCGTTTGACTTTTTCGCTGGAGGATGAAGCCCTGGCGGAGGGGGTACAGCGCCTGGTCGATGTGATCGACGGCCGGCAGTAAGGGCAACTATATGAGAGACCTGAAAAAATCAGGCATTAAACTCCCTTCAGCATGGTTTTGAAGGGGTGAATTGGGGGAAAGCGGGATGAAACGTGTTAATCCGCCGGGGGCAACTGTGGTTATGACCTCCTGACTGCGTTGCTCCTCATTCCCGCGCTTCCTGGATTCAACGCTACAAGGGCTTTTTGAAAAGGGTTTAAGTACTGATTTATTATGAACGCTGCCGAAAGGAAGGATGTAGATTTTGTCTATTAATGATTTGCCGGGCTATGAACAAGTCCCCCGGGAACACCGGGACTACCAAATCGACTGGCTGCACCCCGATGATATCGAACAGATTGTTGCACTGGAAACCGGGTTCTTCCCTGAGCCTCTGACTATAACAAAGCTGACTCAGTTGATTCAAGAACCGCACACCTGTTATATAGTGGTCAGAGATGGAAAACAAGTCATAGGCTACATAGGTTTTCAGTACTTTTTAGCTGCGGCCCACACCATAAGTATGGCGGTGCACGCCGGCTACAGAAGGGAGGCCCTGGCCACCGTCATCCAGAAAACCGCCGATGCTGTAGCCAAAAAGCACGGCGCCAGATGGTTCACCGGCGAAGTCAGGGTATCGAATGAACCGCAGTTGAGATTTCTGAGAGGATTGGGCTGGCATGAAATAGGGAGGTGTGAAAACTTCTTCAAAAACGGAGAGGATGCCATCGTGGTATGGAACTGGTTATAACAATCATTCTAAGTTCGAAAAACTACCAGGGCCCCATTAATAATGATAATTAGCCCGCCGACCACGGTGAAAACCGTAATGGCTTCCTGAAACAGAAAAGAGCCGGTTAAGGCGGCCACAAAAGGGGTCAGGTAAGATAAAGCCACCACATGCTGCATACTCACCGTTTTCAAACCATCATAATAGACGATATAGGCAAAAGCTGTGTGCACTAACGAAATGATCAAAACCATGGCAATGGTATTGAAATCAATAACACTCTTTACTCTCATGAATGGGAACAAACAGATGGTAGCGATAAGCATCTGGTAATAGACGAAAGTAATGGATTGAATGTTGATTATTCTGGCTATGACAGCGATAACAGCCAGTAAGAAGGCCCCTATCAAAGCATAACTGATTCCGGTTATATCCGTATAAGAAATATGGATCAAAGCAGGCGCAAGCAGCACTCCCACACCGAGCACCGCCAGGACAAGAGCAAAGATGTATCTGCCCTGCATTTTTTCACCCAGTAGCAACGCGGCCAGCAGAACCATAAACAGCGGCTGCATATTATACGGGAGTACGGCATTGCTCAGCGAAGTTAAATGAATAGCATAAAAAAACAAGAGAATATCCAGAGTAAAAAGCACTCCCGCTAAAACGATCAAAGGGCCGTGCCGGGTATGCAGTAAAAGCAAGCGTTCCCTGCGGGGCAGTATCAAGAACAGGGCTATGGCAGCGATTAATACCCGGTAAAAAGCCAGTTCTAAAGGAGTAAGCCCGCTCCACCGGGTAAATGCCCCAATAGTCCCCCAGATGAAAGCCGCCGCAAATATTTCCAGGTACCCCAGCTTAATTCCCATAAAAACCCCCTGCTAACTGATTATGTCAGCGGGGGTTTTTATATGTTAATTCCCATATGGGCATATTGTCTTTTTTTATCTATATACTGTTTCAGGTGGTTAAAATGGCCGGGAAAAAAAGCAGACGCCTCAATCGCTATTATATACTTGCGGGGCTGATCTCTCTATTAGTAATAGCCGGATATCTGGGCGGAATCAACCGGGTCAGTGCAGGGGTATTTTTTAAGGATATTTACCTGGGAGGCCAAACCCGGCAAGAGGTGGGAGCAACCCTGCACGCTGCCCGGTTTACTTTCATCGGGCCGGAAGGTCAGGCAGTATCTGTCCCTTTAAAAGAGATGGGGATAGAGCTTGACTATGAACAGATATTTCAGTACGGCTGTCAGCTAAGTTCAGGACAGCCCTGGTTTCAAAAATATTTTTACTTTTTGCGAATTGAACGGGAAAAGGTGTTTGTTCCGTTTAAGTACCGCATCGATGAAGAGCTGCTGCTGCAAAATATTGATTTACTGGTTTATAAACTAAGCGGCAAGCCGGAGAATGCGTATTTTAAAGTTGATGCCAATGGCCAGGCCGAATTGATACCTGAAAGGTTCGGCTACAGTTTTAATCATGATGATATAGAACAAGCCATACGGGAAAACCTGGCTCAAGCACACAGCCCACTTGAAATCATGATCCCTTATGACCAAAAAAACTCCCCCCGGATAACTATCTCTTCTCTGCAGGAAAAGGGGGTCGAGCAGCTCATGACCTCTTTTACCACCAGTTTTGACGCTACCCTTGAGACCCGGGTACATAATATCCGGCTGGCATCGGCCAGAATAAACAATTATTTGCTGGAACCCGGCAAAGTCTTTTCTTTCAATGGCCTCATCGGCAACGCGACAGCAGGAAAAGGCTATAAACCGGCCAATATAATAATCGGCGGGCAGCTGGTCCCGGGGATAGGAGGAGGGCTTTGCCAGATTTCCTCCACATTATATAATGCCGCACTGCTGTCCAACCTGGAAATCGTGGAACGCCACAGCCACCAGCTTACCGTACCGTATATCGAACCCGGCAGGGACGCCACTGTCTGTTATCCATACAAAGATCTGTCCTTTCGCAATAATAAAGACCATCACATTTTGATTACCACTGAGGTGGTTGACGATCGATTAACCATCCGGTTCTTTGGAAGGCCGCTAAATGAGAGAGTAGAAATAACCACCCGGGTTTTGAAAACATTTCCCCCTCCGCCGGGGAGAAAAGCAGACTCCAAATCAGGCCAGGGAACGGAGGACGAAATGGTAGGCTATCCCGGCTATCTGGTTGAAGTCTGGAAGACGGTTTACCGGGGGGATGAAAAAGAAGCTGAGGTGAAGCTCTCGGTTGACAGGTATTCGCCCTTCGAGATGAAAAAAGACCATTAATTATATCTGAGAAATAAGTTGTTGGCGGCGTTTCCCGCGAAGCAGTCATGGCTCGTTCCGGGTGTAAATCCGGGGAACCCTGGCCTGAATCAGAACCATATATTCGTAGTTTATAAACCCGCAGATTATTTGGGCTATTTCCTCAATGGTTATTTCCTCATCCCCCTGCCGCCCTATCAGAACCGCCTCTTCACCGATCTCGAGCTTCCCGGGAATATCGGTTACATCTACCATACACTGATCCATGCAGATAGTGCCTATTACCGGGGCCCGCTTGCCTTTGACCAGTACCTCCCCCCGGTTGGACAGCAAGCGGTTGTAGCCGTCCCCGTATCCCAGCGGAAGGGTGGCGACAAGAGTTTCCCGCCGAGTGGTAAAAGTCCGGCCATAGCTTATGTTCTCCCCTGCTGCGATCCTCTTAACAGATCCTATCCGAGCTTTCAGCGCCATAACCGGTTTCAGGGGCAAGCGGTCCTGAAATTCCGGGTATGAGCCATAAAGAATAATCCCCGCCCTCACCATATCCAGGTGCAATTCTTTATAATAGACCGTGCCTAAGCTGTTGCACATATGTTTTACAAGGATCGCCACTCCCCTCTCTTCCAGGCTCTTTACCACGTAATTGAATTTTTGGAATTGTTCCATGGTAAATGAATAACCGGCATGATTTCTTTCGTTGGTATAGGGGCAATGAGTATAGATGCCTTCGATAAATAAATTAGGCATCTCAGCTATCTCGGCAATCGTATCTACAGCATTCTTTGCAGGCGGAAAACCCAGTCTTCCCATCCCGGTATCTATCTCGACGTGAATACCGGCTTTTTGGTTCATTTGCCGGGCAGCCCTGGATAATGCCCGGGCTTGTTCCCTGCAATAAACCGTCTGGGTTATGCGGTGCTCAATCAGCAGCCGGGAATATTCAAAGGGAGTGTACCCAAACACCACGATGGGCACCTGCGGCTGCCTTTCCCGGATAAAGATAGCTTCATCCAGAATGGCAACCCCAAACATATCGATGCCCTCTTCCAGCAGTGGGCCGACGACCCCGGCAATACCCGTACCATAGGCATTGCTTTTTACCACCGCCATTATCTTGACCCGGCTGCCTATCAGAGCCCTGATTTGTCTAACATTAAAGGCCAGATTATCCAAACTGATCTCAGCCCATACCGGCCTGATGTATTGCACCAGCTCACCCCTCATAATCCGCTTGGACTCATTATCTATTCATCTGCTGAAGCCATAACTGTTGTTATGTAAAGATATGGCCTGATTGAAGATATTAAAACCGTGAGTTATTGGAAGGGACGGGTGAGGAAGTGTAAAGATAGAAAGGCACCTGCCACCTCCTGGTAGATGCCATGGCTGGCATCAGAAAACAGCAAGCCCCTCCATATCGGTGGGGACTTAATGATTATGGAGTGATGGCCGGGCTTGAGCCGACCTCCCCACAGTATATTAATTGAAACTCACAAGTCCTCCTCGCTTGCGTAAAATCACCAAGAATAGCTTTTCCATGCTCCAGATAGAACACTATAAAGTTCGGATTATCAGGTGTTTGAAAGGGTATTTACCGCCCCGATAATAAGCTGCGCAGCCTTTTTGGCATGCAGCATTGGCCCTGTCTCATTTGAACCTTTAGCCCGGGTAGACTAAAAGCATGGCGCGAAAATCCGCGCCATGCTCAAACATTAATCTATGGGATCGAACATATCTTTGGTAGCGCTGCATACCGGACATATGTCGGGTGGTTCAGGTCCCTCGTGCACGTAGCCGCAGACCCGGCATTTCCAGCGATTGCCGCGTTTTTTCCCGCTGCTGTCCCGGCCTAAACTCTGCATTGATTGAGTTGTGTCCACCCGGGGAGCGATGATGATTTCTCCCACCAGAACTCCATCTTTAAAATAACTGCGCTTAAAGTATTTTTCTACCGGATCGTTGACCTCCACTACCCGGCATTGTTCGGGGGGGAGATTGACGTCTCCGATTGAGAATACCTCCATATCAAAAGCAGCCAGCATAGTTGACAGCAGAGGAGCTTTATATTCCAGCCAGTCACCGGCAGCGGCGGCTCCCGCTACCCGTCCCATCTCCAGGGAAACCGGCCACAGACCCACCAGCCTGTCCCCGAACTGGGCGCCGTCCCCGGCGGCATAAATATTGGGCAGGCTGGTGCGCATACGGCTGTCCACCACCACTCCCTGAGCCACTTCAATGCCGGCATCCTGGGCCAGCTCCACATTGGGCCTGACCCCGGTGGACAATAACACCAGATCTGCTTCCAACAGCTGCCCGTCATTGAGACGTACGCCCCGTACCTGACCGTCGCCTACTATTTCTTCAGTACCCAGGCCCAGATACAACTTTACTCCTTTGTTCTCCATCAACTGCTGCAGGCGCAGGGAGGCCGGTTCGTCCAACTGGCGGGGCATCAGGCGCTGATTGTACTCGACAACCGCCACCTCAACCCCGCTGGAGACCATTTCCCATACCGCTTCCAGGCCCAACACCCCGCCGCCGATAACCACCGCTTTCTTAGCCGGCTTAATGGCTTCCTTTAAGGCCAGGGCATCTTGAAGGCTGCGCAGAGCGTAGACGCCGCGGTTTTCCCGTCCTTTGAAAGGAGGGATGTTGCTGCGGGCTCCGGTAGCTACAATCAATTTGGTGTAAGGGATGCTTTCATTCCGCTCCGTAACCACTGCTTGCTTATCAGGTTCAATCTTCACTATCCGGGTTCCCATCCTCAGTTCCACCCGGTTGTCCGCATACCAGGCCGGATCGAATACATACAGCCGCTTATCGGGAAGATCTTCGCTGAGCAGATCGGATAAAGCCGGCCGGTAATAGGGATGATATTCCTCTTCACTCAGCATGAGGATGGCCGCGCTGCGGTTGCGCTTGCGAATTGATTGAGCGGCCGACAGGGCGGCAATGCCCCCGCCGATAATCACGAATTTATCCTGAGTGTCGTTGATAAATTCATCTTCCATGGACTCGCGAACAAAGTTTTCCGGCCCTACTCCACAGGCCGGGCACACCGCAGGCGGTTCAGCCCCGACATGAATATGCCCGCAGACCAGACAGCGCCAGCGCTGCATGGACTTATCCTGCTTCTTATCCAGAATGGCCCGTCCAAAATCCATACCCAGCATGAACGCATCCTCCAGATTGCCTTCCCCTGGTTTGAATCTGACCCGCAAGCCGGGCATAACCTGCATGCGCAGGGCCTGCAGGCGGTTTTCTATGCTGGGCACGGCTTCCCCGCTCCATCCATAGGCGCCAAAAGCCATAGCCACTTTATCCCCGTGACTTATCGGTGACAAACGGCTGAGCAGCTTCCAGACCTGGGGCAGGGCGTCGCCATTAACGGTATTTGACCCAAGCAGAAATCCGCTGGCATCTAAAAGATCTTCCGCCACCCGGTCCAACAATTCCGGATCATCAAGCTTGTCTTCTATTAAGCGGTATCTCCTGACATCAAAATCTCCTATGCTGGTGATTCCGTCAACGATGCTGTTGGCCAGTTTTTCGGTAAAACCATAAATACTCAGGTAGGCAAGCACAATCTTGGGCTTGTCGCTTTTAGGAATCGGCGTCCGCAGGGACCATTGCCGGTACAAATCGATATAACGGTCGATATCTTTGCGCAATACCGGACCGTGACCGGGCGCCACCATAGCCAGGGGAAGACCTTTAATCTTATCCAGGGCTTCTAAAACGTATGGCTTGAACGGCCCGATGATGGCGTCAAAGTACTCTTTGTAAGGGGTGAGAAAATTGCTTTCCATTAAATCATTGAAAAGGCGTTCATCCGGGTAGTGGGAGCCGAATGAATCGCAGGTGAAAAGGATCTGGTCCTCTTCCAGATAGGTATAAATGGTGTCCGGCCAGTGCAGGAAAGGAGCACTGATAAAGCGCAAAGTTCTCCCCCCTAATTCCAGCCGGTCGCCGTCATTTACTTCCTGGGCTTTAAACGGTTTATTGGTGATTTCACGCAGAAAAGCGAGAGCGGTTTGACTGCCCAGGACCGTCAAGTTGGGCACCAGGTCGATCAACTTAGCAACGGCTTCAGAATGGTCCGGTTCAGTATGATTCATGATTAGATAATCGATATCAGCAAGGTTTGCAACACTTTTGACATTCTCCACATACTGGTCAAAAAACTTATCCTCGCACACCTCCATCAGCACCGTTTTTTCACTGCCTTTAACCAAATAGGCATTATAGCTGGTGCCGATATCGGTGGTCATGACCGCATCGAAAATCCGCAGTTCGGGGTCGCGCACGCCTACCCAGTAAACATCATCTTTCATTACAATTGCTGTCATAGGCTCATTCCTCTCCTTCATGGATTTCAGCCACTCGGCCGAATTACTGCTCGAGTCAAAATTTGGGTCATACACCCTCATAACATTCCCATACACTTGATATTTGCGAATACTTTAACAACTTTGCTGCTCTACCTGTATGATGTGGTGTTCTGTTATAGTCTTTGTCCCATTATAATTCACCCGGCCGGAACAAACCAGAGATAAACTCCGGTAGATAGGGAAGTTGCCACTTAGAATGCCGCAGCTCAAGCGCCAGGAATAACAATATTCGAATATGTTATGTGTTACATAGTAATAGAGAGGGCTATGTTCATGAAAACAAAGATTGAATTAAACTCAAAGGACGCGAGCTGCCGGCGACTGGGAGTCTATCATCGTCATCATATGGAGTGGCCAGGTTGTCCATATTCTCACCGGCTATGCGGCGTTGTTCGCCGCCATCTGCCATATCACCGAGACGACTGGTCCTGTGCTCTGTCTGGCCATAGCCTTGATCTGTTCGCTTCTGCCTATAGGCCTTCTAAGCCCGATAGGAGGCTTCGGGCGCAAGCGGGTGATGGCCTTGGCACGGAATCGCAGGTATCGTCTCGTTTGCGCTTGCCATCGTTACCCTGGTGGGGCAGGTCAACATGATTAATGTTGACCCGGCCCTTGGGGTCGGGTTTATACTGACTGTAAGGTGGGATGACGATGGAGAATCGTATAAAAATCGGTGATTTTATAAAATTAACCGGAAGCACCCTAAAAACTATTATTTATTATCACAAGATCGGTTTACTGCCCGAACCGGAGCGCTCTCCGGGCGGATACCGGTTATACGGACCCGCCGAGCTGAACCGCATGCGTTTGATTAAACGCCTGAAATCGCTGGGGCTTGATCTGCAGCGCATCAAAGAAATAATCGGGGATCTTAACAACACCAAAACTATGCGGGAAATCCTGCTGTCACTCCGCATCGAGCTATTAAATGAGAAGAAAACCCTGGAACAACGAGTGGAGAAAATCGATGCATTACTGGGTGAAGACATGGAGCTCTTGAACCAAGATATTTTCGTATCCCCTTCTTTCCAAATGATCACCGAGATAATGGGAACGGATCAAATAGAAAAGTACGCCCGGTCCTGCCCGGAAATCTATGACCAGCACCGTAAATTGTACAGCATCCTGGATGATTTTCAATGGGGCGAGGATTTCCGAGAAGTTTTCCGCATCCTGGCCGAGTATTTTAAAGACCATCCCGACCATTATCAGATGGCTTTGGATTTTGGAGCACGCTGGGCAGAACTGACTAACGTTCCTGAAGATGATCCCCGAATAGATGCTCTGGCCCGCGAATCTGCCCTGCTCCTTGATAAAATGCCGCAGGTGAAGGGACTCATGCTCAGCCGCTCAGGACAGAAAGATCCTTTGAACGGCCTGTATAAGGAGATGGTCGCCGGAGTGTTATCGCCGGCCCAATTAAAATACCAGCAGCTGGTTGAAGAATATCGCAAGTCGAATCAAGAAGACTAAGCTCTTTTGGCTAGTATATTTTCGTTTAAGGGCAAGGAGATAATTTCAGTGGAAGGCAAGACAAATACATCCTCATTTAAAATCTATCTGTTTCCCACGATAATGATGATTGTAATGGGCCTCATTCTGTTTCTTCCCGCTGGGACCTTACGATACTGGCAGGCCTGGATTTATTGGGTGATGTTTTCGGCCGTAACTTTTTTTATTACCGCTTATTTCGCCAAAAGAAGCCCCGAACTACTAGCCAGGCGATGGCAGCATAAAGACCAGGAAACCGTGCGGAAAATACCTGGTTTGTTAAACCTTTTTCCCCTTTTTTATTTCGTAGCCGGTTTTGATTTTCGGTTTCACTGGTCAACGGTGCCGGTTTGGATAGTTATTGCAGCTAATCTTATAGCTTTTCTGGGTTACGTTTTTATCGTCATAGTTTTTAGGGAAAACAGCTACGCTTCCGGCAACATAAAGGTTGAGGATGAACAGCAGGTTGTAGCAACCGGCCCCTACGCCATAATACGCCATCCCATGTACACGGGGATGTTGATAATGGTTTTATTTGCTCCCTTGGCTTTAGGTTCCTATTGGGCTTTAATACCCAGTCTTCTTATCATACCATGGACGGTGATTAGAATAAAAAACGAAGAAGAACTGCTTTTGCAGGAGCTCCCGGGCTATAAAGATTATTGCAACAAGACCCCTTATCGTTTAGTTCCGGCCATTTGGTAGATAATTGGTTTTTATGCTGTTTAGCGACTTCCTTAAAACTGTCGTACGTTCAAGGTTGCAAAGAATGATTAGAGAAACCTCAGAATGGAGGGAAATATATCATGAGCAAACCTAGAAGCGAAAAAGATCCCATGCAGAAATTAGCTGAGCAGGCTTCTGAAAAAGCATGGAAAGCAGATTTTCTGGTTGAGGTTGATCGAGCTCAACACCTGGCTCGTCAGCACGATCTGGTAGGATTATTGATAAAGCAAGCCATGGAGCGGGGGGAGTTTGACAATCTGGAGGGAGCCGGCAAACCCCTTGACCTCTCGGAGAATCTTTTCGCGCAGGATGATATGCATATGGCCTATAAAATCCTCAAGGACAACGGTTTTGCACCCTACTGGATGGAGCTGGGCAAGGAGATTGACACTCTGAGAGCAAAATTGAACCAGGAAGTTGACGACTTTAAAAAGTACACAGGGATGGTTTTTAGCCAAAGAAGAAGCAGCGGGGCTGTTAGCCGGTATGAACAGAGAAAGAAGGCTTTCTATGCCCAAAGCCGGGAGAACCTGGAGGAGATTTCAAAGAAAATATTAGATTTTAATCTCCAATGTCCCGTTTCCACGTTGGGTCGGTCTAATTTTGATGTAGATGGAAGAGATGAACAATATAATGAAAGACATAGAAGATTTAATGCAGGACTAAAAAGAATCGGTTAGCCTCCTGTAATGGGTATATTGAATAATAGAATCAACATTGATTTTCCGAGCCCATATTCTCTTGCCACCTCTTTGTATTTTTAGGCTGTCAACAAAAAATAGGGAGCCCCTCCGAACCACGGAGGGGCCTTGCTTTCTCTGAAGCCGATGGGTGAATTCGAACCGCTGACCTGCTGGTTACGAATTGCGTCGCGAGGTGTTTTTCCAGTTATCTCCTATGCCATGAAATCTGAATATATGGGCATTTTCCCCAACACCGCATATTCACTTGTTAAACTTTTTGTGTACTGTTTTTGATTTTTTGGCGACATTTTGGCGATGCCCAGTGCTGTCAGGTATAGATTAAATTAATCAGGATTTTTGATTGCATCGCCATATGTTTCCCAAGGTGTTTCGAAAACATATGTTATGGGGCTATTTTTAAGGATAGCATATTTGATATATGAACAAACTGCGACCTTACAAAAGTTATAAAAATCGCGATGTCTTTGGATATTTCCTCGGCAAATTTATCCTCAATTTCAGGAATCATTTTACTTGCTGGATAACTTACAAAGGAGTCTTACAAAGAATAATCAACGGTCTGGAATCAGTGCTTTCTACCTTCTACATCTTCTTCAAATCTCCAGCATTCTTCCAGATATGCTTTAAGCAGTTCTTTGGACTCAGAGTTTACAAGGTCATATACCAAGTGTGCCTTTTCTACCGGTTCTATGCCTCTTGTTGCAAGCGGAGGTTATCGCACATTTTTGAACGGGGACGCAAATAAGTTCTTCCCGTAACACAGTAATTTTAACTTCAAGAATTACTTTAATAAGTAGATTTATTTTTTGACCAGGGCATTGAGATGCAGTAATATTATCAGGTATACCCCGGACTATAATGGCTTTGATTTTAACCTTTTCTTGAACAATATCATCAGATCGAATACAATTCCATACGTGAATGGATTGGACCGGTACTGTAACAATTTTGGTAATGGTATTTTTTGCCCCGGTGCACGGGTCATGGGTGAAAGTCAGCTTAATTTTTATAAAACCTTCATTAATAAGTATGTTGTCTTTTATTTTAGGATTCAATACAACATCATCCATAGGTGTAGCTTCTAGTGGTGTTATTAACTCACCGTTTTCGGGATCAATTATGATCCCAATGGGAGCAGATACAATGGTCTCACCAACTTTAATAACATTATCTGTGAGAACCACCACAAGAGATTTTATTTCTTTTGTGGACATATCCCAGCTCATTAAAAACCCTCCTTATCGGTGTTTAGTACATAGTATTCCAGATAATGTCTAATGTGATGGAATTAGAAACTTTATCAGAAAAGGTCCTGAAATTGGCAATTTTTCCAGACTAAAGCCCTTGGCCTCGCCTTTAGGGGAAACCAAGGGCTTAAAGTTTGGTTTAGAGTTAGACTGTTCTTTATTTCGCAACATAGCTGTTGTATACAGAACAGTAGATACGACAGGAGGGGCCGGAGTTAACCGGACCCTCCGAAATATTCGGCTGGTTTAAAAACAGGATCAGGTTCTAAGAACAGCTGCAGAACAAGCTAGCGGCATTAACCTTGAGAATTTCTTCCTTGCTAACAACAGCACAGCCTTCAACTATTACAGTAATTGCTAAGTTTAAGATAAGACCAGTTGCATCTAAAGAAACTATAACCGGCGTAATCGGTTGTAATACCTCTAAATCATGCTTTTGTACATTGACAGTACCGTCGGGCACTACACCGGGGCAGTTAATTTCGCCTGTGACAAGGGCACCTACGCCTGGTAAAGTGATCGTAGCAAGTGTTACACCCAAAAGTACAACTGTTATTGTTAAAGGAACGGCTATGGTGTTCACTACTTTGTTGGTCAGGACTGTAAAGTTAGTAACTGTTGGAGTACCGGGAGTTACTGTAATTTCAAGGAGCGCAAGATCAGCTGGAGTGATAACAGTAGGTAAAGTAATTGCTAAGGGTGTTGTACCCATTTCCTGAAAACATTCCTGGCAAAGAACCTTTAGTACCTTGATTTTCTGCGGGACAAAATTCGCCGCGCTACTTTGATTTACAAAAGCCATGAATAAAACCTCCTTTTTTGTTTGTGATACATAATATTCCTTATATTGTAAAATGTGATAAAGTATGGGTTTTTTGCATTGCTGCTATACTACCAGCGGTTCCTGGAAGGCTTTCCATCTGCAGACCGTGGCTAGATGAAATTTGTTGAATACAAAACATTGTCAGGATCAAGCAAAACCCCGGGCACGACTCAAATAAGTTGTACCCGGGATTAATTTTCTTAAAGCGTCCTCGCTTACTTTCTTAAGCCTATGGATAAATTAACAAAGCCCTAGCTTCCCCTTAAGGGCAAAACAAGGGCTTAGATTTAGTCAAGATTTACTGAACCAGTACTGCCCTTAATCTAAGGGCAGGTGCAGAACGGGTTAGCGGCATTAATCTTGAGAATTGTTTCTCTGCTAATAACAATACACGCTTTAACAATTGCTTTAAGAATAAGATTAAGGGTTAAGCAGGCTAGATCACCAGTAATCAGACGAACCGGCGAAACAATCAGCCCCTCCACTTGTAAATCATGCTTTTGTATATTGTCACCGGGTTCGACACCGGAGCATTCAACAATTCCTTGGAAGGGTATCTCCAATAATTTGATTATTTCTTGACCATCAACCAACAAACGTACGGGTACTATACCTTCATTAACAACTTTACCCTGTAAAACAGTTATATTTCTAATTTGGGGTGAACCAGCAAGTTCTAAGGTTACGGGGACATTTAGCTGGCCAGTGGTTACGTCAAGAGTTACCCCTGAAGGTGCGGATATCGTAATCTCACCATTTTCTTGTATACATTGTGTGCAAAGAACCTTTAAAGTTTTAATATTCTGATCCAAAAATTGTGTCTGAGAAACTTGATTAACAAAGCCCATTTTTAAAAACCTCCTTGAATATTTGTTAAAAGTTAATACAAGCTAGCATGAATTTTAAGACTTATATGTAGATGTATATCTTTTTCCTTTTTTATTACAACAGCGTAAATCTAGGATGTTTTGCATTTCATCCTCGTTATCCATTTTTATCAATATACAGCTACAAATATAGCTACAATGACCAGAAGTTATGCAGATTAAGACTAATATAGATTATTCTGGCTTGTTTAAAATGGTTAATAAAAATATATGAATAAGGTATCTATTATGTTAAAAGATTATGGTTGTTTTGGAAGTAAGCTCTATATTTGTGAAAATATTTCCATAGATCAAGGAATGGCGTCAAAATGACCATATAAGAAATGAGACTTTCTCGATAAAACAGACACTCCAGAGTTAGGTTCTGCCATTATTCGTAGAATTTTAAATTTGATAGGTTTATGTTTATGCTGCTAGGTTTGCGATATACCGGTGTTTAAATTCTACTGTAACCGGACTAAAGGCTATGGTCTACGAAGTATCCGCATTCAAGCAAAACGAACGGCCCTGGGAAGATGGGAAGCCCTTTCGGTCCTGACTGGAAGCTCAATCCCAACAAGTATTATCCGCCATCGGTGTTTGCCATAGCCGCTACCGATTTTAATATGTCATCCGGAAGGTCTTGTTTGTAATCTAACCTATAGCCTTCTGGAAGCTTTTGATCGCAAAAGGCCCTATCCTCATAAGTGATAGCTTGGATTGGCATATCAAAGAGAGATTTTGATCCGTCCATATAACGATATCACTGTAATAAAGCATAAAAAATACATCTAAAACTTTAATATGGAGTACACCTTTAAGTCTTTATGTTCCCCTTTAACACACATTACCTTTCTACTTATACCTTCGAAAGACATACCTAACTTTTTCATAACACGCTCTGAACCCTTGTTTTCTAAAAAGCATCTCGCCTGTATACGAATTAAGTTCATACTGTCGAAACCAAAAGAGGTAATTACCCTTGCTGCTTCGGTAATTAACCCTTTGCCCCAGTATTCTTTAGATAGAACATATCCAATTTCAGCACTATTGTGTTCTGGCTGCCACCAAACAAAGTGAACTGTTCCAATAAATTTACCATTTTCTTTAAACTCAATCCCCCATAGAGCATCATATTGAGGTAAAAACGTATTTATAAATTCAATTGTATCTGACAATGAAGAATGGGTATCCCAAGTTACATATCTCGTTACTTCTTCATTCGAAGCATATAAATACATATCTTCTGCATCATCTAATGTGATTTTTCTAAGGATGAGACGTTCCGTTTCTATTTTAGGTACATCAGCAAACTTTTCTAAAATATTCATAAATCCACCACTTTACAAAATATTATTTAGCAAAAAGTGTATCTTAGCTTGCCCATTACTACTTATGCAGGGTCCAGGGCAAAATCAATAGCCCCTCCAAACCACGGAGGGGCCTTATTTTTCCTGGAGCCGATGGGCGGATTCGAACCGCCGACCTATTGATTACGAATCAATTGCTCTGCCACTGAGCCACATCGGCTTGTTTTTAAAGCACTTTAAATTATAAGGTGCTTCGGCAGTACAATCAAGTACTTAAGGGCGGCTAGGAGTTCATTCATTGAACATTTTCGGGAATCCTTGCGTCGGTTAACCCGCCTGAGATTAAGCTAATCCGTACCCGCTTTCGATCATTTTAATGAGTTTAGAGAGTGCCCTGGCGGCCGGTGCTCCGTCAATAACGTCATGGTCCACCAAAACTGTCATTTTAAGATATTCCCTGGTTTCCGTTCCGTTATCAATGACACTGCGCTTTTTTATTATTGACCCTACTGCAAAACATACGGGGTGAACGCTCACCGGTATTACCCAGCCATTGATCCGGCCCACCGTACCGACAGAGGTTATCATTACCGTGCCCATATTTTGTTTGGTCACAAACGGATTTCGAATTATGCCTCTCCATATGGTTCTTCTTATGAACCCCGGCAGCATATAATACCATTTCATTAATTTCTCGTCTTTGGCTTCCCCTAAAACATAATTGCCCTCATTGTCAATGGTCTGCTTTTTCCCATCTTCTATTTCTTTCCATATTTCTGTAATGCTCTTTTCATTGGTTCTCCTAATCACATATGGCAAAGGCACTCTTTTGCCTTGAATCTCCCTTTCGATCATTATAGATATATCTATATCCTCAAATACGATCACTTTTCTCTTGCCTTTTCTTATACCATGCAGCAGCGGATATTCCCTGACCACCTCGCTAATGCACTTGATTAGCCATGCATTGAAGGAAATCCCTTTAGATAGTTTCCTTTTTTGCGCAATCAACTTACGCGCTTCGGTCACGTCTAACTCTATTAACGCCTTCAGATGATGTTTGCTTAATCCAACCTGGCCGATATCATAGGTGGATATTCGACTCAAAGGGAATGTCTCTATTTTAAATTTGCCGGTATTATCCACGGCCTCCGCCTCCTTCAACCGGTTTGATCCGGCATGACTCCTAATTAGTATAATAGATGTGCTTCAAAAATATCGCCAAATTGATTCTCCGCATGAGGAGCAGAAGAACTGGGACTTAGACGTCGGGGGCTCTTTTTAGGCCGCACTTACAGTAAATAACACTACTTCTGGAATAATTTGATACCCTCTGAGTCAGATTAAGCTTATAGAATTGGAATAATACGCGATCTGGCGAGGAGGCATACCATGATATTCGCTTACAAGCCCTTCACCGGCGGGCATGATGTCCCCATGCGGGTGGTGGGAGCCAATATTCCCTATGAATGGCTGGTCTACGTGTTCATGTTCATCCCCCTGGGGTTCCTTTTTTATGGGGCCTACCGGCGCTTCCGGGTGTGGCGGCTGGCCCAGAGCGGGCTGCACCGCAACGACCAGGTAGGGAGGCGCGTGGCCTCCTGGCTTTTCAATACCTTTTCCCAGGCGCAGGTATTGCGCAAGCCGCTGGCAGGGGTGATGCACCTGGCCCTGTTCTGGGGCTTCATATTTCTCCTGATTGCTACCGCCGCCTTTGCCGCCTGGGAGCGCATCGGCTTCCCGGAGATGACCGGCTGGCTTTATTACCTGATATCCTGGCTGGCCGACGTGGGGGGCTTCTTCGCCATGCTTGGGATTGTGGTTCTGGCCTTTATACGCTATATTCGCCGCCCGGATCGCCTCAATGACCATAAACCGGCGGACGGCTGGATTCTGGCCCTGGTCTTCGCCATCCTTTTGGGAGGCTTCCTGGTGGAAGGGCTGCGCATCGCCGCCCAGATCAAGCTCTCCACCACCTTACAGCAGATCGCCTATGAACAGGACGCTTCCCCGGTAGGCTGGATGTTTGCATGGTTGTTTAAAAGCATGAGCCTGGACGGTCTGGTGCTGTGGCACCGCCTGAGCTGGTGGTCGCATATGTTCCTGGCCTTCCTCTTTATCGCCGTGGTGCCCTTCACCAAGCTGTGGCACATCTTCACCGGCATGATCGGATATTACAGCCGGGATTTGGACCCCAAGGCGGTTCCGTTGATTGAAAACATCGAAGAGGCGGAACGCTTTGGTGTGGAACGCATTGAGGAGAACACCTGGAAGGACCTTTTAGACCTGGATGCCTGCATCCGCTGCGGGCGCTGCCAGGAGAACTGCCCGGCTTATTATACCGGGAAGAAGCTCAACCCCAAAGTTACTGTCATCCAGGCCATGAAGAAGCACCTGGACGGGAAGGCCCCGCACCTTTTAAGCGGGGCTGCCCGCCCCGAATTGGCCATGACCTCGGACGCCGAGGCCAATGCGGTCAGCCCCCTGGAGGCCAGCCTGCTCTATGATGTGGTCACCCCCGAGGTCTTGTGGGCCTGCACCAACTGCCGGGCCTGCCAGGAGCACTGCCCCATGTTCATCGAGCACCTCAACAAGATCATCAATATGCGTCGCAACCTGGTAATGTGGCAGGGCGATATGCCAGCTGAAGCCCAGAACGCCTTCACCAACCTGGAGCGCAACTACAACCCCTGGGGGGTGGGCTGGGCCTCACGGGCCAACTGGCTGGAGGAGCGGGGTATAAGAAACCTGGTCAATCTCCTGCCCGAAGACCACAGGGAATTCGAATACCTGCTCTACGGCGGCTGCGCGGTGGCTTTCGACGACCGCTACAAGCGGGCCGGCGAGGCCCTGGTGCGCCTCCTTGACCGGGCCGGCATCAATTTCGGCTATCTGGGGAATGAGGAAAGGTGCTGCGGCGATCCCGCCCGGCGCCTGGGCAATGAATACCTTTACCAGACCCTGGCCGCCCATAATATAGAGACTTTCAAGAAATACGGGGCGGACAAGATCATCTGCATCTGCCCCCACGGCTATAACGCCATCAAAAACGAATATCTCCAGATGGAGGGCGATTTTGAAGTTTACCATTCCTCCGAATTCTTGGCCAGGCTGATTGCGGAAGGCAGGCTTAGTGTGAATAAGACCGAAGCGGTCACTATGAGCTACCATGACTCCTGTTTTCTAGGCAGGCACAATGGGATTTATGAACCGCCCCGCCAGGTGGTCAAATCCACCGGGGCACAGGTTGTCGATATAGATAAGTCCCGCCGTTTCGGGTTTTGCTGCGGCGCGGGCGGGGGGCGGATGTTTCTGGAGGAAGAGGCGGTGGGCGGCTTCAAGCGGATCAATGACGCCCGCACCGGTCAGCTCCTGCAGACCGGTGCCGGGGTGATCGCCAGCAACTGCCCCTTCTGCATGACCATGCTCACCGACGGGGTCAAGGAAGCCGGTGAAGAGGAGCGGGTCAAGGTCCTGGACGTTTGCGAAATCCTGTGGAGGAGTATTGAATAGCAGCCTCCGGTGCTCTACAGCTCCAAATAGCCCTGCACATATTCGATCTCAGCATCGGCCAGTTCCCTGATGCGGCGCATGGCGGTCAATTTGACCTCATCGCTCTCACCGCTCAGCTTCTCCAGGACCATGGATTCAAAAGGAATCTCTTTGATGCGCTCCACAGTCTCCTCGAGGTCGACCTGGGTGAAAAAACCGTTAAAGATATTCATCAGCTGACCGAAGAATTCCTCGGCCCACTGCTCCACCATTTCTTCATCGAACAGGTTTTTGTCATCATAGAAGCGGCTCATGTCTATATCCTCCTCAACAAATTCCGCCCGAGGCGGGATTACGTAAATCGCATATCGTCAGGGCTCAATTTAAATAATATTATATGATAATTTGAAATCAGGTCACAGCCCAATTTGATAAGGTTTTGGCGTTTTTTGCATTTATCCTCAATAAGTGTTTCGCAATTATTGTCTTTTTTTGATAAAATTTTGCTGTAGTCCAATTTCTTTTGGCAAATGAAAGCTTTGGAAGTTTAACCCGCTTTAAACAAACATCGGGCAGGTAGCGGGGAAGCTAATTTGTGAATCAAATCCCAAGCAGTTCTTATTGCCTATAAACACAATCAGTCTAAGTTAACCCGGGTTTTGTTACCTGGCGAAGGAGGAGTATGATGCCGTTGCAATCAACCCCGTTGTACCCCATGCACCTGAAGTACAAAGGCAAGATCATTGATTTCGGGGGCTGGGAATTGCCAGTTCAATATGAAGGCATGGGGATCATTAAGGAGCACCACATGGTGCGTGAAAGTGCTGGACTTTTCGATGTATCTCATATGGGCGAGATTATGGTCACCGGGGAGCGGGCTCAGGACTTCGTGCAGAAGCTGGTATGCAATGATGTATCCAGAATGCGCGACTTTCAGGTTCTGTACAGCCCCATGTGTTATCCTGACGGCGGGGTGGTTGATGATCTTTTGATCTACAAATATCACCCTGCCAAATATCTCCTGGTGGTGAACGCCGCCAATGCGGAAAAAGACTTCGCCTGGATCAAGGAGAATCTTATGGAGGGGGTTCTTGCCGAAGATGTTTCCCCCCAATATGCGCAGTTGGCCCTCCAGGGGCCCCGGGCTCAGGAGATCCTGCAAACCCTCACCCCTACTGACCTCGACCAGATCAAATTCTTTCAGTTTAATCCCGCAGTGAAGATAGCCGGATTAGAATGTATAGTCTCCCGAACCGGTTATACCGGAGAAGACGGCTTTGAAATCTATGTCAGGCCCGCTGATGCCGTTCTGCTATGGGAAGAAATCCTTAAGGCGGGAGGGGAGCTGGTAAGCCCGATTGGGTTGGGAGCCCGGGACAGCCTGAGATTTGAAGCCAAGCTGCCCCTGTACGGGCAGGAGATCGATAAGGATATAACCCCCCTGGAAGCTGGCTTGGGCTATTTCGTCAAGCTTGACAACGGTGATTTCATCGGCAGGTCGGCTCTTTTGGAACAAAAACAAGCCGGGCTGGGAAGAAAACTGGTGGAGTTCGAAATGGTGGACAAAGGGATTCCCCGCTCGCATTACGAGGTGGAAAAGGACGGGGTCAACATCGGCCATGTTACCAGCGGCCTGCATGCCCCCACTTTTAAAAAGCCGATCGGCCTGGCCCTGATAGACAGCAAATACAGCGCCCCCGGCACCGAGATCGATATCATGATCCGCGGCAAAGCCGTTAAAGCGGTGGTGGGCCAGGGCATATTCTACCGCAAAAGAACCAAGTCTAAGTAATGCAAGGTATCTTATCAGGTTCTTAAATATAATGGAGGGATCGAATATGAACATACCAGAGGGATTGCTTTATACCGATGAGCACGAATGGATAAGGGTGGAAGGTGAAGTCGGCTATATCGGGATAACTGATTATGCCCAGCATCACCTGGGGGATATCGTTTTCGTGGAGCTGCCGGAGTTGGATGCCTCAGTATCCAAAGGCGAGTCCATCGGGGTGATCGAATCGGTAAAAGCGGTGGCCAACCTGTACAGCCCCGCTGACGGCGCCATCAAAAGCGTAAACGAGGAGTTGGAGGACTCCCCGGAGCTGTTGAATCAGGATCCCTATGAGAACTGGATAGCCGCCATCGAGTTGAGCGACCCTGGCAAACTGCAGGGATTGATGTCGGCTTCGGCCTACACCACCTTTTGCCAGAACCTCGAAGACTAGGGAGGAGTAAAATGAAATACACTCCTAACCCCACCCCGGTCGTAGAGGAGATGCTCAACATCCTGGGCCTGAACAGCCTGGATGAACTGTTCAGCGACATCGATGCTGACCTGCGTGTCAAGAGCGGTCTGCGGCTGCCCCCGGGGATGGGGGAAATGGAATTGCATCGCCATATAAAAAGCCTGGCCGCTAAAAACATCAATACTGAGGATTTCCCTTCTTTCCTGGGTGCAGGCGCCTATGACCACTATATTCCGGCGCCTGTGGAACAGCTTCTGCTGCGCTCCGAGTTCTATACCGCCTACACCCCTTATCAGCCGGAGATCAGTCAGGGCATATTGCAATCCATCTTTGAATACCAGACCTTGATCTGTAAATTGACCGGGCTGGATGTCTCCAACGCCTCGCTTTATGATGGCGGCAGCGCCCTGGCCGAGGCCTGCAGCCTGGCCTGCATGAGCGGCAAAGGCCGCAGAAAAGTAGTGATCTCTGACACAGTTCACCCTGAATACCTGCAGATTCTCAAGGCCTATACCCTTTCCGGGCGCCTGGAAGTGGTTCTGGTCCCGGGGAGAAATGGCTGCGCCGATATCGAGGCCATGGCAGCGGCCGTCGATAATGAGACCGCCTGCGCGGTGATACAGCAGCCCAATTTCTACGGCATATTGGAAGACTGTACCGGGCTGGAAAAGGCCATTCATGCCCATAAAGGCCTTTTTATCATGGCGGTAGAACCTGTTTCACTGGCCCTTTTGAAATCTCCTGCTGAATGGGGCGCAGACCTGGCTGTCGGCGAGGGTCAGCCTCTGGGCATCAGCCTCAGTTTCGGAGGGCCTTATCTGGGCTTTATGGCTGCCAATAAGAGCTTGATGCGTAAGATTCCGGGGCGTATCGTGGGACAAACCACCGACAAAGACGGCAAGAGGGCCTTCGTCCTGACCCTGCAGGCTCGGGAACAACACATCCGCCGCGAACTGGCTTCCTGTAATATCTGCTCCAATGAGGCTTTATGCGCCCTGGCGGCCAGCATGTATCTGGCTTTTGTGGGTGAGCAGGGTTTGCGGGATATCGCCCGGCGCTGTTATCAGCTGGCTCATTATGCTCAGGCACAACTGGCCGGGGCGGGGCTGGAACTAAAATACCATCAGCCCTTCTTCAACGAGTTTGCCATTAAAATCGATGATCCCGGGGCCGCCAACCGCAGGCTTTTGGAAAACGGCATCATCGGGGGCTACCAATTGGATGGGGCTTTATTACTGGCTTTCACCGAAAAGCGCACCCCTGCTGAAATTGACCGGCTGGCAGCCATTTTAGGAGGGAAATAGCATGAGCCAACTGATTTTTGAAAAGAGCGTCCCCGGCAGCAATTCCTTCACCCTGCCAGACCTGGATATACCTGAGATCGATCTGAGTGAAAATATACCCCGGCAATTTATGCGCCAGCAGCCCGCCGCCATGCCGGAACTGAGCGAAGTGGAGGCGGTAAGGCATTTTACAGAATTGTCCGCCCGGGCTTATGGTGTGGATAACGGTTTTTATCCCCTGGGGTCCTGCACCATGAAATACAACCCCAAAATCAACGAGTGGGCCTCCCGGCTCCCCGGCTTCGCCGCTATCCATCCCTGTCAGCCAGAAGGTAGCGTACAGGGGGCTTTAGAGCTTTATTATGAAATGCAGCAGATGCTGGCCGAGATAACCGGTATGGACGGTTTTTCTTTGCAGCCCGCCGCCGGCGCCCACGGGGAGATGGCCGGGGTGATGATCATCAAGGCCTATCATAAAGACCGCCGGGATGACAAACGCACCAAGATGATGGTGCCGGATTCCGCCCATGGCACCAATCCCGCTACTGCTAATGTGGTGGGCTACGAGGTAATCGAAATCAGTTCCAATGCGGAAGGCCTTATCGATCTGGATGACCTGCGCTCCAAAATGACCTCCGAAGTGGCCGGCCTGATGCTCACCAATCCCAACACTTTGGGGCTGTTCGAAGAGAACATCCGGGAGGTGGCTGGCATAGTTCATGAGGGCGGCGGCCTGCTCTACTATGACGGGGCCAACTTAAACGGGGTAATGGGGGTATCCCGGCCCGGTGATATGGGCTTTGATGTTATTCATGTCAATCTGCACAAGACCTTCTCCGCACCCCATGGCGGAGGCGGGCCGGGCTCGGGTCCGGTGGGGGTAAAAGAGCCCCTGATAAGATTCCTGCCCGTGCCGGTGGCGGTGAGGCGGGGTGACCTTTATGCCTTCGACTACGAACGCCCACTGTCCATCGGCAAGGTGAAGAATTTCTACGGGAATTTCGGAGTGATTGTAAAGGCCTACACCTATATCAGGGCCCTGGGCGGGGAAGGCCTCAAAGAAGCCTGCCAGCACGCGGTCTTAAATGCCAACTACCTGCGCCATCAACTCAAGGGAACCTATAATATACCCCTGGACCGGCTGTGCAAGCATGAATTTGTGGTTAATTCCAAAAACCAGGGGCAATACGGGGTTTCAACCATGGATATCGCCAAGCGCCTGATAGACTACGGCTATCATCCCCCCACAGTGTATTTCCCCTTGATCGTTCCGGAGGCCATGATGATTGAGCCTACCGAAACCGAATCCAAGGAACGCCTGGACCGCTTTGTTGGGGTCATGCAGTCCATCGCCAGAGAAGCAGCCGATAATCCTGATCTGGTCAAGAATGCCCCCCACCATGCGGTCATAAAAAGGGTCGATGAGGTGACTGCGGCCCGCAAGCCCATAGTAAAATGGGAGGCCCCTTGATAGGGGCTCCTTCCATATTTGATTCAGGATTTGGGCAAAGTGAAGAACCACATTTTCCCGGCAGCCCGGTCATTTTGGAGTAGGGTTGTTTTCGGGGGAACGGCAGGCTGAGGAGTTTGAACAACCCTGGTATTTTTTACGCGGGAGCTTTTAAGCGAACTGGAGGAGGGCTCAAGAAGCGGTGCAACTGCGGCAGCTGGCAGCGAAGACCTATGCCATAGAAAGCGAATTCGCCTCACTGGGGGTGTACCTTCTTGATGAACGGGACTGCCTGCTTATCGACAGCGGTCACACCTCAGCCCACGCCCGGGAAGTGTTGCAGATACTGGACGAAAAAGGCTGGGCGGTTCACACCATTTTCAATACCCATGCCCATGCCGACCACTGCGGGGGCAACCGCTTGATTCAGGAGCACACCTGCTGCCAAGTGTATGCCACTGCCATCGAGGCGGCTTTTATTGAGAACCCTCTGTTGCTCCCCTATTCAACCTACACTGCCTATCCCCCCAAACTCTTGAGGGGCAAGTTCTTCATGCCCCAGGCCTCCCGGGTCACCCAGCGGGTTGAGGCAGGACCTGTGTTTATCAAAGAAGCCCGCTTTGAAGCGGTGCCGTTGGCAGGGCACAGCCCGGGGCAGATGGGCCTCATCACCCCTGACGGGGTATTGTTCGCCGGGGACAGCCTGGTATCTCCCCAGATCCTGAAGACATTCCCCTGTGTATTTCTGGTTGATGCGGCCCAGCAGTTCTTAACCCTTGATAGGCTCACAGCGGGCAATTATAAGTCAATATATCTGTCCCACGGGGGATTGGCGGAAGACGCCCTTCTCGTTATCACCGCCAATTACGACATTTTGACAAATAACCTTCGGGCTATGGACGACATCATCCAAGTACCCCGCAGCCTGGAGGGGGTTATAGGTGAATTCACCTCCCGCCAGGGAGTTAAAATCAACCGCAATCATTATTTCCGGCTCTCCAAAACCGTTTCCAGCATGCTGGCCTACCTGGTGAATCAAGGCCAGGCTTCCATAATCATGCAAGATAATATCCCCCATTATCGCTCCCGCGGCAAAAAACGGCTGTCCCCGGAAGAAAAGCCGCAGTTGCCCCGATAACTCCACTAAAAGACAGCCCCGGAATGAAATCCTCAGGATAGCCAATGCTTATCGGCTGTCGCGTAAGACCTGGTTCCGTTAGAATGCCGGCTCTAAGCAAAAGTTTATATAAAAAGGCTGCCCGCGAAGACAGCCGCAATATGTTTCATCCAACGATATGTGCTTTTGTTTATAAATGTTTTTCCAGGTTTACCAAGAGGTTTTTTCATGCATACTTCCCAACCAGGAGAAGGCTTCCTCCAAAGCCCGATTCACGGCCAAAGATGAGGGTCCGCCAGGCACGGAGCGTCTCTGAACACAGGCCTTGATATCCAGGTAATTGTATATATCCGCTTCGATCAGAGGCGAGAATTCTCTATACTCCTGCAGGGAGATCTCCTCCAGAACCTTGCCGGCTTGAATGCAATGCAACACTGCCCTGCCTACCACCGCATGGGCATCCCGGAAGGGCAGCCCTCTGGCAGCCAGATAATCGGCCAGGTCGGTGGCATTGGTGAATCCGCCCCGGGCGGCCTCAAGCATTTTCTCAGTCCTGAAGCGGGCCGTCCTCAGCATGGGTTCATAGACCATAAGGCATTTCTTAACCGTATCCATAGCGTCGAACAGGGCTTCTTTGTCCTCCTGCATGTCTTTGTTATAAGCTAAAGGAAGCGCTTTCATCAAGGTCAGAAGTGCAATCAGATCCCCGTACACCCGGCCGGTTTTACCGCGCACCAGCTCGGCCAGATCCGGATTCTTTTTTTGCGGCATGATACTGGACCCGGTGGTATAAGCGTCGTCCAGCTCGATGAAGCCGAATTCCTCGCTGGACCAGAGGATCAGTTCCTCCGAAAAGCGCGATAGGTGCATCATCAGTATACTGGCGAAGCTGCAGAATTCCAGGGCGAAATCGCGATCGCTGACAGCGTCCAGGCTGTTGCGGGTGATGATGTCAAGCTCCAGCTGCTCTTTTACAAATTCCCGGTCCAGGTTAAAGCCGGTGCCAGCCAGGGCCCCGGAGCCCAGCGGCATGGCATTGGCCCTCTTCACGCCATCCTCCAAACGCTCCACATCCCGGCGCAGCATCTCAAAATAGGCCAAAAGATGGTGGGCCAGGGTTATGGGCTGGGCCTTTTGCATATGGGTGTAGCCGGGCATGATGGTTTCGGTATGCTCCCGGGCCAGATTGAGCAGAGTCTCCTGCAGTCCCAGGATCAATCCCCTAATGATCCAGGCTTCGTCTTTCAGGTAGAGGCGCACATCCAGAGCCACCTGATCATTGCGGCTGCGGGCGGTGTGAAGCTTCTTGCCTACCTCGCCGATCCTGGCAATCAGGAAGGTTTCAATATTCATATGCACGTCTTCTGCGGCTACGGTGAATTCCAGCCGGCCCTGGTCCAGCTCTGCCAGGATCTCCTGCAAGCCGGCCACAATCTTATCTTTTTCCTCTTCGTCAATTATCCCCTGCCTGGCCAGCATGGCAGCGTGGGCTATGCTCCCCGCTATGTCCTGGCGGTACATACGGCCGTCCACCGCGACGGAGGCATTAAAGTCCTCGGTTAACAGGTCGCTCTCTTTGGTAAAGCGGCCACCCCACAATTTCATATCAACACCCCTGTTCCTTGAGCTTTAACTACTTAATTATAGAGTACTCTGCGCCTGATACCAAGACTTCCGCCGCTTTTCACGCATTGACTACCCGCACCCTCGCTACCAGGGGCCGGAGCCGGGCCGCCATTTCCTGCAGTTCCTGGGGGCGGTAAGGCCTGCTGGAGCGGAGTCCGGGTTCCAGTGTCTGGCGGGGGTTGAACTGCTGCAGGGTATAGAGCTCTGCTCCTGCAATGGCTGACCCGATCTGGAGCAGGTCATCCGCATTGTGGTAAAGCGGCACCACCGTGGTTCTGAATTCCACCTCGATGGGGGCTTCTTTCAGTAAATGCACGCTGTTGCGTATATTGAGGAAGTCCTCCCGGCTGAGCCGCCCGCACACCTCCAGGTAATCCTTGTATTCCAGGGGGGCTTTGAGGTCCATGGCCACATAATCCACCAGGCCCCCCTCGATCAGGCTCTTTAAAACCTCATAACGAGTGCCGTTGGTATCGAGCTTCACCAGGTATCCCAGGGCTTTTATGGCCTGGCAGGCCTCGGGCAGGCCGGGATTGAGGGTGGGCTCGCCCCCGGTGATCACCACCCCGTCCAAAAAACCGGCGCGTTCTTGCAGGAATCCCAGCAAAATGTCCAGATCCAGGTCATTATTTTCGGTACGCCCCGGTTTGACCAGGAGGTGCCCGTTGTGGCAGTAAGGGCAGCGCAAATTACAGCCCCGGGTAAATAGCACCGCGGCTATTTTCCCGGGGTAGTCCACCAGACTCTGTTTTAAAAAACCTGCAAATCTCATGCCTCAAAACTCCGCATTCATTCGATATAGAGTACTGCCGCAGATGCTCTAGCCAACCTTGTAGGTCTGCCGGTTCCTAAACTCCTGCTGTTTGCCTTCATTCCACTGATCTACCGGGCGCAGATAGCCCACCACCCGTGAATACACCTCGCAGGAGGTCTCCTTGCCGCTCTCCTGGCAATAGGGGCATTCGAAATGCTCGCCCCGGATATAGCCGTGTTCAGGGCAAATGCTGAAGGTCGGGGAAATATAGTAGTAAGGCATATGGAACTGCTCGCAGGCCTTTTTGATCAAATTCTGGACCGCTCCCACATCCGGCAGGGCTTCGCCCAGGAAAATGTGGAAGGTGGTTCCCCCGGTATACAGTGTTTGCAGCGGGTCTTCCAGCTTCATGGCTTCCCAAAGATCATCGGTATATCCTACCGGCAGGAAGGTGGAATTGGTGTAAAACGGTTCGGCTCCTTGCTTCACCGCTTCGTTGTTGGCCACGATGATCTCCGGATACAGCCTGCGGTCTTTCTGCGGCAGGCTGTAGCTCACCCCTTCAGCCGGAGTGGCTTCCAAATTGAACAGGCTGCCGGTCTCATCCTGATAGGTGCTGATGCGGTCGCGCATGAACTGCAATACTTTGACAGCGAAGGCATGCCCGGCCGGGCTGGCGATATCCTGACCCAGGAAGTTCAGGCAGGATTCGTTCATTCCTACCAGACCGATGGTGGAGAAATGGTTCACCCAATACCTGCCGCTGGCCTCTTTGACATTGCGCAGGTAGAAGTGCGAATAGGGATAAAGCCCGGAATCGGTCAGGTTTTCCAACACCTTGCGCTTGATCTCCAGGCTGTCTTTGGCCAGGTCCATGACGCACGCCAGCCTCTCAAAATAATCAGCTTCATTCTTGGCCAGGTAGCCGATGCGGGGCATATTGATGGTCACCACGCCGATAGAGCCGGTCAAGGGGTTGGAGCCGAACAGCCCCCCGCCGCGGCGGCGCAGTTCGCGGTTGTCTAAACGCAGTCGGCAGCACATGCTGCGGGCATCTTCCGGATCCATATCCGAGTTGATATAATTGGAAAACCCAGGGATGCCGTATTTGGCGGTCATCTCCCAGATGCGGTCATAAGCCGGATTCTTCCAGTCGAAGTCGGCGGTGATGTTGTAGGTGGGGATGGGGAAGGTGAAAACCCGCTCCTCGGCATCGCCTTCCATCATCACCTCGGCGAAAGCCTGGTTGAGCATATCCATCTCCTTCTGGAATTCGCCATAGTTCTTTTCCATCAGCTGTCCGCCGATAATGGCGGCCTGATCCTTGAAGGAACCAGGAACCTTGAGGTCCATGGTGATGTTGGTAAACGGGGTCTGGAATCCCACCCGGGTAGGCACGTTGACATTGAAAATAAATTCCTGCAGGCTCTGTTTGACCTGTTCATAGCTTAAATTGTCGTAATAGATGAAGGGAGCCAGGAGGGTATCGAAGTTGGAAAATGCCTGTGCTCCGGCTGCCTCGCCCTGCAAAGTGTAGAAGAAGTTGACGATCTGGCCCAGAATGGTGCGGAAATGCTTGGCCGGCTTGCTGGCCACCTTGCCGCGGGTGCCTTTAAAGCCTTCCCGGATCAAATCCTGCAAATCCCAGCCCACGCAGTATACCGCCAGAATGCCCAGGTCATGCATATGGAAATCCCCGCTCTCCTGGGCGGTCTTCATCTGTGGGGTGTAGATCTGATTCAGCCAGTACTGGCTGGTAACTATAGAGGAGATATGGAAATTCATGCCCTGCAGGCTGAAATTCATGTTGGAGTTTTCTTTGACGCGCCAGTCGCTGCGATCCAGGTATTTGTTGACGATCTCGTTGCTCTCTAATAGCTGCCTGGTATCGCGCAGCATCTCATGCTGTTTGCGGTAGAGAATGTAAGCTTTGGCAGTTTTGTAATGGCCGTTTTTGACCAGGACCTTTTCCACCAGATCCTGAATCTCTTCCACCGAAAGGATCTCGTAATCATCCAGGCTTTGATATTCCGCCAGTTCCGCTACTTTATCCGCCAGGGTTTGGGCAATTTGAATATCGCGGCCGCCTACCGCTTTGGCGGCCTGAAATATTGCATTGACGATTTTTTGTTTTTCGAATGGCACCACCCGGCCATCCCTTTTGCGAATTTTTGTAATGCTCAAACCATTTCCTCCTTGTTTCAACCACAATATATATGGTGTGCTAATTGCTCTTCACACTATATACAGTATATACCACCATATAAGGGGATACAACGAGGCCTGTTTTGCCATATCCCAGAAATTATGTCTGGGGATGATCCAAACGAAGTATTTTGTCCTTTTTCAGCCCTTTTGAAAAAGTTAACAGGATGGAGTAAGCCCCATCCTGCGCCTATAGTCCTAGTGTTTCCCAGTAATTCAGCCCCAAATCAGGTTATGGGATTATTCAGCTTTAATTCTCCGCTCCAGCAAAGCCTGCACCTTCAAATGCAGGCCGAAAAGGTTGATGAATCTTTCGGTATCTTTGCCGATGCAGTGCATTCCTGTAATAGCCGGTGCGGCGTGTTCTCCCCGGTGCGCTTTAGTCTAAAAAATATATTGACATAAGATAAAACTATCGACTATCATAATATTGATAATCATTATCATTTTAGATATGTGGTGGCGTTTATTATTTAAATAAAAAGTTAGCCAATGCTAACTTTCAAAGGGGTGATATCCGTGGAAAAATTTATTTTATATGCAATTCTCCTGCTGGCCCTGATTGCCATCGGCTTTAAGGTCAAAAGATTAATGGATACGGCAAGCGGTGTACCGAGAAAAAATTCTTGCGACTGTGGAATGTGCTCCTCCAGCTCCTGCCCCGTCCGCGAGTGGCCGGAGGCCAGCGCGGAGCCAGGCCCCAAGCAGGACTCCTAACAAACCACCGCCCTGATGGATAACAAAATAGAAGCCATGTATAAAAAGAGTGGATTTTATATGAAGAATGGAGATGAAAGCTATGACCCGAACTTTGAAAGACTTGACTCCTGGAGAGAGCGCCCGAATTAAGGCCGTTACCGGACACGGCATCATCCGCCGGCGCATAACGGAAATGGGACTGGTGCCCGGGGTGGAGCTTATGATGGAGCGCTATGCCCCTCTGGGCGATCCGGTAGAGGTTAAAAGCCAGGGTTTTCACTTGTCTCTGCGCAAGGAAGAAGCCAATACCATTATCCTGGAATCATAACTGGAGGAAATAGAAGATGAACCGAAAAAACATTGTCATTGCCCTGGCCGGTAATCCCAACTCAGGGAAAACCACCATATTCAACGCCTTGACCGGCGCCCGTCAGCATGTGGGCAACTATCCGGGCGTAACCGTGGAAAGAAAAGAAGGCCGGGTAAAATATAAGGATCATGATATTACCGTGATCGATCTGCCTGGGACCTACGGACTTTCCGCCTACTCGCCGGATGAGGTGGTGGCCCGTCAGGTTATTATTAATGAAAAGCCCGATATCTTAGTTGATATTGTTGATGCTTCCAACCTGGAGCGCAACCTCTACCTGACTATGCAGTTAAAAGAATTAGAGGTTCCGGTGATACTGGTACTGAATATGTCGGATGTCGCCGAGAAAAACCAGGTTAAAATAAATCACGGCCTGCTTTCACAGCTCCTGGGGATACCGGTCGTACGGGCTGTGGGGAGCAAAAACGAGGGCATCCGGGATATCCTGGAGGAGATAGTCAATTACGACTCCGGGCAGACCAAGGCCCAGGAAAGACAAGGGCGCTACCGTCCGGAAATTGAGGATGAGCTGGCTCGACTGCAGGAGCAATTACAGCCTCCCCAACCTGTGGCCGCGGAAGCCGCAGCTGGAGTAGAAGCCGGTACCGAACTCTCCACCATGCCCTTCCGCTGGCTGCTCATCAAGCTTCTGGAAAATGACCAGGAAGTAGGCCGGCAAATTTCAGCCTGGAAGATCGGTCCGGATTTCATGCGCGAAGTTGAGCAAAGCCGTCAGCGTATTAAGAATCTCACCAACGATGAACCGGAAATAGCGTTGGTGGAAGACCGCTATGCTTATGTTCGCGGGATTTGCCGCGAAGTTTGTCAGAGAGCCCTTCTGGACAAGGCAACCGTGACGGAGAAAATCGATAATGTTCTTTTAAATCGCGTGTTGGGTATACCCTTATTCCTGGGCATGATGTGGCTGCTGTTCCAAATGACTTTCACCCTGGGAGCTCCTCCCATGGATTGGATCGATTCCGGAGTATCCGCTTTGGGCGACTGGCTGAATGCCAATATGGCAGACGGCCTGCTGCGTTCTCTGCTGGTGGACGGCATCGTAGGCGGGGTAGGCGGAGTCATCGTCTTTTTGCCCAACATTCTGCTGCTCTTCCTGGGCATCGCCTTCCTGGAAGGAACCGGTTACATGGCCCGAGCCGCCTTTGTCATGGACCAGGTGATGCACAAAGCCGGCCTGCATGGCAAGTCTTTTGTCCCCATGTTGATTGGTTTCGGCTGCTCGGTGCCTGCGCTGATGGCCAGCCGCACTCTGGAGAATCCCCGTGATCGTCTGGTGACCATGCTGGTTACTCCTCTGATGAGCTGCGGGGCGCGGCTGCCGGTTTACAGTCTGCTGATTGCCGCCTTTTTCCCCACGCAAATGGGAGGGAACATATTGTTCTCCATATATATGATCGGCATTTGCCTGGCGATTATTATGGCCCGGGTTTTTCGCACCTGGCTCTTGCCCGGTGAAACCGAGCCTTTCGTTATGGAATTACCGACTTATCAAATGCCTACGATAAAAAATATTCTGATCCATATGTGGGAACGAACCTGGCTTTACGTGAAAAAGGCCGGTACCATCATCTTGATGATATCCATTGTGATGTGGGCTTTATTTACTTTTCCCACCACCGATAGTCAGGGGCAGCCCTACGAAGACGCCACCGTTCAGCTGGAAAACAGCTATGCCGGACAAGTGGGCAAGGCTATAGAGCCGGTGTTTAGACCCCTGGGCTTTGATTGGAAAACCGGCGTGGCCCTGGTGGCTGGTTTTGGCGCCAAGGAAGTGGTGGTAAGTACCTTGGGAACCCTTTATAGCATCGAAGACGAAGAGGCCCTGGCCGAAGAAGAGGAATCTTCGGTCAAAGGATTTGCTGAACGGGCCAAGGAACAGTCCGGTTATACCCCGCTGGTGGCCTATGTGCTCATGATCTTCACTTTGATCTATGTTCCCTGTATGGCCGCCATCGCAGTCATGAAGCGGGAGACCAATAGCTGGAAATGGCCGCTGTTCACCATTGGCTACACTTTGGCCCTGGCCTGGGTCGTCTCTTTCCTGGTCTACCGGGGCGGGCTGTTGTTGGGCATTGGGGTTTAACCCTTAAAGGAGATACAAGATGGCTCTGATTGGCGGTAAACGGCTTGCCGAGTTGATGCTGGGGGGACCATCCGCTCCCTCTGGCAGAACCGCCCAAGAATGGGCGCAAAGGGTCCTGGATAAGCTGGAAACAACTTACGAACATGATATCGAAGCCGGCAGCCTGGTGATTACAGGCATAAAAACCGATAGAAGCGCAGAGTGAACCCCGCCAACACTCTTGCCGAAAAAAATCCATGGAAGGAGGTAAGCTATGGAGATTTTAAATAATCATATCAAACCGGTGGGCAAAACACATTCTATGCCGGCTAAAAGCAATAAACGCAAATTTGTTTGGGATATATCCAGTGATTTATTCTGTTCAGTGTGCGGCACCTGTCTGGATATGGACGAGCAAAGGCTGATTCTCAATAAATTGCATATTGACTGCAAGCCGTTTTCCGACCATGAAATCCATATGTTCATGGTGCAGGCCCTGTATTCGGAAAACAAAGTGTCACGCCGCCTGAACAGTCATCTGAACCATAAATACCGCTGCGAAATCTCCCGTTTCGGGAATTGTACTGAAGATCAGTTTATGGCGGCATGGCAGGATCATGTGAAATCAGGCCATATTTGCGGGCTGTACTGGGTGGCGGTCACCCATCCGGGGCTTGCAGAGAAAACGATCAACAACGTCTTCGGCGATGTTCATATGTTGTCCCATCTCAATGGCGGCAAAGCGCGCCAGGAAAAAATCGAATATGACCGTTTATCCTATATCAATGCCCAGTTGACGGCCAGACTCCGGCAGGAAAAGAAGGACCGGAGAGAACTGGCCAAAGATCTGACTGCCTCAGAAAAGATCCGTCGCAATTTGGAAAACAAACTACATAACCTGGAAAAACGCATTTCGGCAGATTCTGAACATTCGGTTCAGGCCGACACCACCATAAATAGTTGCGTCGAAGATAGCGCGCAGTTGACCAGGGCCCTCCATCAAGCTGAAAATGCCTGGCATGAAGCCCAGGAACGGGTGCAAAAATTAGAAAAGGAAAAAGAGGCCCTGCAATCTGATCTGTGGCTGCAGAAAGAGATCAATGTGCAATTATGCAGCGAGATCGAACGCCTGATACGCGATAATGATTGCGACCAAACCGATTGTTCCCAAAACCAGTGCTGCCGTCACCTGTGCGACAAGCGGGTTTTGATCGTCGGGGGGCTGACCAAGCTCAGAAGTTTTTATCGCGATGTGGTTGAAAACCTAGGGGCCGACTTCGAGTATCATGACGGCTATCTGCACTCGGGAGAAAGAGAATTGGAGGGCTTGATAAAGAAATCCGATATCATCCTGTGTCCGGTTGATTGCAACAGTCATGGCGCTTGTTTGAGCGTTAAGAAAATATGCAGCCGGATCAATAAACCCTATAAAATCCTGTCAAGCTCCAGCTTGAGCAGTATTTCCCAGGCGCTGACGACGGTGAAACGCGACCCTTCTTAATAAGATGATTGTCACTAGAACGATTAGAATCGGCCCTAGCCTTCCTGAGCAAAGTGAATAGTCGAAAACCGATCGATACTTATAACGACCAGGAAATAATAGAATTGTTGCGCAGATTCGGCTTGCGTAACATGAAAATTGATCTTATGAAAGCCAGAGCCCACCTGAAGAAAATGTCCAGGTATTTAGACCACAATCCTTTTTGAATCACACCCCGGGTGTTGTCTTCAGATAAGTACACAGAAACTCACCAAGGGCATTTTCTATGAGATATAGAGGTACGTATCGAGATACGCTTCTGGATTAAAAAGAAAATATTCCATTGACTTTCAGCAGCAATAAAAATCAGGGTTCAATAGTCAGGTTCCCTATTTATTTTAGCACAATAGTTAGAATGCTCTAACTATCCAAAGGAAGATCATCATGATGCACAAAATTGCGGTTTACGGCAAAAGAATATATGGAATTGGCGAAAAAGGCGGTGATTGCATGCAGTTGATTAAACAAACACAGACGGGTTTATTGGCCCGCTTTCCTGATACATTGCGATATTGCTCGCCATCCCGCGGAGGCTGGGGGGTGGTTAGAACCGGCATGCTGGTGCCGGAAAGCTATCAGCTTTTGGTATGCCCCTTTGCATGTGGACGGCATGGCGCTATCGGCGCCATCACCCGGGGGCTGAAGCACCGGCTTTCTTACCTGTATATAGATGAGACCGACATGGTGTCGGGGGGCTATGAAGAGCTCATAGGCGAAGCGGTTGAGGAGCTTCTCGAGCAACTGGAAGTCCGCCCCAGGGTGTTGATGATTTTTGTGAGCTGTCTCGATGATTTGCTGGGCACCGATCATGAAGCATTGCTGCAGGTATTGCGCCAAGGCCATCCGGATATGCGCTTCACCATATGCCATATGAATCCCATTACACTGGATAGCAAAGTACCTCCGCCGGTGAATATACAACGCAAAATCTATGGCCTTTTGGAGCCGTCCGATAAAGCTAAGCTTCTAACAGCAGCCGCCTTTTGCGGCAACAACGTAAGCATTGATAAAAACAGTGAGATCTATGAAATTATGGCTGCAGCCGGATACATGGATATACACCACATCTCGGAGTTTGCAACCTTTGCCGAATTTCAGCAACTGGCCAGAGTGAGTTTGAATATCGTTCCGAATCCGGTAGGTTTGGCAGCGGCGAATGATATCAGGCAAGCCCTCGATATAGACTATATCTATGTGCCGGTAAGCTATGACTTTGAAGAAATCAAACAGAATTATGAGACCATGCTGTCAATAGCCGGCATAGACATGGATTTATCAACCTACAAGCGGCGCGCCCTGAAGTTATACCGGTTGTGCCCAACCGCGCTGGTATGGCTCAATCCCTGGTTTGTATGAAAAGGGGTGATAATCAATGAACAATGATGATGCTGCCAGCAAGAAAACCGGTATTGCGCGCCTCTTGGAGATTGCCGGTGAGAAACGTGGTTTGCTGGTGCTTTCAGGGGTTTTGTCCGTAATCAGCAATGCACTGATGTTTCTCCCCTTTGTGGCTACCTATTTTATTGTGGAGGAATTACTGAAAAACGCAGCTAACCCGGCCTTGAGCAATATGGAACTGATCCGGCAATGGGGATTGTGGGCCTTATATTCGCTGCTGGGCTCACTGTTGTTTTTATACGCCGGTATCATGGCCTCGCATGTAGCCGCTTTTCGTATATTGTACAACCTCAGGATGCGTCTGGCCCAACACCTGGCCAGGCTGCCCATGGGCTACCATACCCGCCAGTCAACGGGAGCGATTAAAAAGCTGCTGGAAATGAGCGTGGAGAAAATCGAAAACTTCATCGCCCATCAACTGCCCGACCTGGTGGGAGCGGTAGCCCTGCCGGTGATCATGCTGACGGTTATGTTTGTTTTGGACTGGCGCCTGGCCCTGGTCTGTGCCGTTCCCATTATCGGGGCTTATTTCCTTCAGGCCCTGGTCTTTTACGGAAAGGAAGGCCTGGAATCCATCAAGGAATATCACAACGCACTGGAGCGGATGAATGCGGCCGGGGTTGAGTATGTCAGAGGAATGCCTGCGGTCAAGGTGTTCGGACTCACGGTAAGTTCCTTCCTGCGATTCCACAATTCCATCATCGCTTATCGGGATTGGGCGGTGGAGTACACCGGGTTCTGCAAACGTCCCTACATCATATTTACAACCATCCCGGCCTCGCTGCTCTCTTTCATCCTGCCGGTGGGGGTGTTTATTTTAAGCGGACAGCCCGATAATCAAGCTTTCGCCTTGATTCTGATGCTCTTCCTGGTTTTTGCTCCCGGCCTGTCGACCCCCATCATGAAGCTCATGTATCTGGGCGGGAACATGCGCATGATCTCTGAAGGAGTGGAAAGGATCGACGCCATTTTTGGACAGGAGCCGATTGCCGAACCGCTGAATCCCCGGGTGCCCGGTGAGTATACTATCGAGTTCGACAACGTGTGTTTCTCTTATGACAATCAAGATGAGTCCACCCGGACTGAAGCCTTGACGGGGGTGTCCTTTCACGCCCGCGAAGGGCAATTGACGGCTCTGGTCGGGCCTTCCGGAGGTGGAAAATCGACCATCGCCAACCTCATTCCCCGCTTTTGGGATGTGGGGACGGGCAGCATTCGCATCGGCGGCGTGGAGGTGCGCGAGATCGGAACCGAGATGCTGATGAACCTGGTTTCTTTCGTATTTCAGGATGTTCATCTTTTCTATGACACCATTGAGGAAAACATCCGTATGGGACACGCCGAGGCCGGCCATGAAGAGGTGGCGGCGGCCGCACGGGCGGCCCGCTGCCACGAATTTATCGAATCCCTGCCGGACGGGTATCAAACCAAAATCGGCGAAGGCGGCACTTATCTTTCCGGGGGAGAGGCGCAGCGGGTGGCCATCGCCCGGGCGCTCTTGAAAAACTCTCCCATACTGGTGCTCGATGAAGCCACGGCCTTTGCCGACCCGGAAAACGAGGCTCAAATTCAAGCCGGTTTGAGCCGGCTGATCCAGGGTAAAACCGTGATCATCATCGCTCATCGCCTGTCGTCGATCCGCCAGGCCGATCAAATCCTGGTGGTGGATGAGGGGCGCATTGCGGAACGGGGCCGGCATGACGAGCTGATCGAGTTGGGCGGCCTGTACCATCGTATGTGGTCGGCCCATATAGACGCCGGGGAATGGGCCCTGGCAGCGGAAAAAGAAAACAAGGCGGTGAACGTATCGTGAATAAATTCTTCTATAACATCAGCAGCGGCAATCCCGGCGAGCTGATAATACCTTCGTTGGCTTCATTCCTGGACGGCCTGTGCAAAATTATCCCCGCCGCCCTGATTTTTGACGTTTTCAACACCATGTACCTATCCTTTGCCAACCCCGGAACCCTTATGGATACCGCCCGGCTGTGGATAGTATCTGCGGTGCTGATTGCCTGGATGCCGGTGCAGTATCTGGCCTCAGGGCTGGCCTACAGCAAGACTTTTACCGCCGCCTATGCGGCCTCCGCCCGGGGGCGCATCGCCCTGGCCGAACAGCTGCGCAAGCTGCCGCTGGGTTTTTTGGGCAGCCGCGACCCGGGCGACCTGACCACCATGATGCTGAGTGACTATGCGACCGTGGAAACCACCATTTCTCATTATGTTCCGCAGATGATAAGCGCGCTGGCTTTTCCTGTAATTGCCTTGCTGGGCTTGTCGTTTATGAACTGGCAGATGGCCCTGGCAATGTTTATCGCCCTGCCCTTTTCGCTCTTGATCGTATGGCTTTCCAACGGTCTGCAATTGCGGTTGAGCCAGAAGCATATCGAAGCCAAGGTGGACAGCGCCAGCCGCTTGCAGGAATACCTCTTGGGCATGCGGGAAATCAAGTCTCATAATCTAAGCGGGGAACGGTTTGAACGGCTGCGGGAGGCTTTCGCCCGCCTTATGCGGGAGTCTATTAAGCTGGAAGGAATGATGGGTCCGGTGATGATGGTGGCCATCGCTATTATGCGTTCCGGTCTTACCCTGATGGTTTTCCTGGGCGCCTACCTCTTGGCGGGGGGAGAGCTTACCCTGCCGGTTTTCCTGTTATTTCTGATTCTGGGCAACCGGGTGTTTGAGCCGATGACTGCGGTGCTGATTAACTACGCTGAGATTCGCTACTCGGTTTTAAGCGCCGAGCGGATCATGCAAATCCGGCATGAAAAACTCCTGCCCGGGGAAAATGAGGCTCCTGCGGGCGGCAGTATCGGATTTGACAAGGTTACATTTGCCTATGATAATACCGACGTACTCAAGGAGGTTTCTTTTATCATCCCGCCCCGGAGCATCACCGCCCTGGTCGGCCCCTCGGGCAGCGGCAAAAGCACCATAACCCGGCTGATCGCCCGTTTTTGGGATGTGCAGCAAGGCCGGGTGCTGCTGGACGGCCGGGATATTAAGGAGATCGACCCGGAGAACCTGCTCACCCGCATCTCCATGGTTTTTCAGGACGTCTATCTCTTCAAGGACAGCATCGGCAACAACATCCGGGTGGGAAAAATGAGCGCCTCCCAGGAGGAAATTGAATGGGCGGCCAAACAGGCCCGCTGTCACGACTTTATCATGAATCTCCCCCAGGGTTATGACACCCCGGTGGGTGAGGGCGGCTGCACCCTTTCGGGCGGGGAAAAACAACGGGTGTCGATCGCCCGGGCCCTTTTAAAGGACGCTCCCATCGTGCTCCTGGACGAGGCCACCGCCTCCCTGGACCCGGAGAACGAAAGCCAGGTGCAGCAGGCCATCAACGCTCTGGTCAGCGATAAAACCGTGGTCATCATCGCCCACCGCTTAAGAACGGTGAGAAAAGCCGACAATATCATAGTTTTGAACCAGGGCCGGGTGGTGGAGCAGGGAACGCACGAGCAACTGCTGGCCCGGACGGGGTTGTATAACCGCCTTTGGACCCTGCAGCAGGAGTCGGCCGGATGGAGCATGAAGGCATCGTGAAACCGGCCCGGTCCCGGAGTGCACCAGAAACAATGATGACCCGGTTATTTATCCGGCGGGTGATCATTTTAGTAAGTCGGGGTAATCCCGCATACCATGAAGCACCCGGTACACTACCACTTCGCCCCCGATCACTTTATAAAAAACGATATAGCTGTCGATAACCAGCATGCGGTAATCCTGCTTGGCTAACTCATTATCCGGTACGATTTTACCGGCAAAAGGGAAACCTGCCAAAGCATCCATTCGGTCAGCGATCTTTTCAATCGTTGCCATTGCTGATTGGGGGCTGTCCGCTAAAATGTACAGATATATATCCACCATGTCTTGGCGAGCAATCTGCAGTATTTTGATCTTATAGCCGCTCATTGCACAGGTTCCTGATATATTCCCGCACCTCATCCGTGGTAAAGGTGGGTGCACCGCTAAGGCGCTGCTGTTCAGCCTCCAATAGTTTGGCTCTCAGGTTCAGCATTGCTTCACGACGTTCAAACGCTGCAATACTCATTACAACCAGCTCGCCCTCGCCATTTTTGGTAAGATAAACAGGTTCAGACTTTTCTTTGCATATTCTGGTTATTTCACCAAGCTCTGTCCTTAGAGCGGTGGTAGGCTTAATAATCATTATCAATCACCCCTGTGCAATATTAAGTCTTAATTATGCTATTATTATATACTTTAATAATGCGGTTATTACGATCAAATATTTTATTCCATGCCAAGTCGTTCAAAGAGTATACCCCGGACTGGTTCAGAAGCACCTGGAAGATCATGAACTTCGGCAGCGCGTTTCTGCCGTCAACCCTGCTTGGGCGCCATGTCGGACAGCATGTTATCTGTATATAAACGGAACGTGCGGCAATTAAAATGAAAGTATACGTCTCACATAGGCAAAAATGTTTGTTTTTTACCCATTTAATGTTTACATAGGTAAAAGCGAGCCATATAATGCCTATATGAAGGAGACGTGAATAATGATTGAAGATAAATTACCTATGCTGCCACCCGACATAGAACTGGAAACCAAGCCTGTTTTAAGACAATTGGCCGGGGCTAACCGCGCATTGGCGAATTAAAAGGATATGCTGCAACCATACCTAACAAACATATATTGATCAATGCGGTTATCATCAACGAAGCCAAAGATAGTTCTGCTATTGAGAACATCATTACCACCCATGATGAGTTGTATAAAGCCATGAGTCAGGCCGGATATAAAAACCCGGCCGCCAAGGAAGTAGTAAGCTATCGTACAGCGCTCTGGCATGGTTATCAATTAGTTCAGGAGCGGGAAATGCTTACAACGAATATGATCATCGATATCCACTCCCTGATCGAAAACAAACAGGTCGGAATACGTAAATTACCGGGTACCGTGCTCAAGAACGAAGCAACCGGCGAAGTCATCTATACTCCGCCGGGCGGTGAGCAGGAAATTTTGAGCCTAATGGCCAACCTGGAAGGATATATTAACGAAGATCTTGATGGGGTTGACCCTCTGGTGAAACTGGCGGTGATCCACTACCAATTTGAGAGCATCCATCCTTTTTACGATGGCAATGGCAGAACCGGCCGTATTATCAACGTTCTATATCGGTAGTATTGACTCGCATGACATCACCCCTCAATCCTTATATTAGCTATATAGTCGAGGAAAATTAGCTATATTAAAGATGCTCCCGCCAGCGGGATTCTTAGCCTAATAGCGGAGCGGTCTGAAAGGCCGTCTATACTACATATATTATGGGTATGCCGTTGAGTTTTTGAGCCAGGATTTCCCTCAGATATGCCTCGGCCTGCTGCCGGATATCGGAATTATAGCAGTATTTGCCCCGTCCTCTCCCGGTCATCAGGGATTTATCGTATAATTGAACTGCCCTGGGGAAGGCTTCGGCATTAATGACCCGGTGGATATAGCTGTAAGTCATAAAGATGATTTCAATAAATAAATCCCGCTTGAGTTCATCGCTGAGTTCGTCGGCCAGCTGCTCAATGAGCTGCGCATAAAGCTCTTTCCAGTTGTCCAGCAATACTACCGGCGCAATCAGAAGCCCCACTTTGTAGCCCGCGGCATGCATTTGCCGCAGGGCCTGGATTCTTCCTTGCAAAGAAGAGGTGCCCAGCTCCAGCCTTTGGATGATCGGTTGGGGATTGACGCTCATGCGCATGATGGTCCTGCCCCCGTGATTCAAGGGGAGCAGAGCCTCCACCATGTCGAACTTGGTGGGAAAAGTGAGGCAGCCCTTGGGACTTGTGGCGAAGTTTTCTATGGTCCATTCCAGATTGCCGGTTATGGTATTCTCCAAAATCAAGTCGCTGTTGCTGCCGATTTCAAAGGTTAAATCCCGGGGTGAACGGCAGGCGGTTTTCATGATTCGCTCCAGCATTTGCTCACGGTTGACAAAAAGCCGCAAATAGGAGCATTTATTGAAATTGCACACCAAATAGCAATAAAGGCACATGGCCTTGCAGCCGGACGAGGTGTAAGGAACCAGAAAATCCGAGACTTTGTGATTGGGGGTATATTTTAAACTCTTTCGCACCCCCAGGATCAGGTAGCGTTTCATGTACGCAAACTCCCGGTTGGGATTCTTGCGCAATTCTTCTATATTATTATGGCTTTCAACGGCTGTCCAGGGTACATGCGCAAACTTCTCCCGCAGTTGTCTGCCCAGTTCATAATTCAAAACCGCCGGCTCATAATATATTTTTTCCGGAAACAAAGCCCCACCTCCTGGAGCTATTATCTCAAAGGGCGATATTTCCTATACGCAAGCTGACCGGCCGGGAGCTGGAGAAACCTATGTCCAAGTGATTCCGATAATTTCGCTTATTACTATCTTTGATTTCATTTTGCAGCAACCGGCCGCTTAATTCCTCAATAAATTTCATGGTCGGACGCCAATCCCACTGCCTTCCCTTAATTGGCAGACAGTGCCACAGTTTAATCTTCAAACCTGATTATGCAGTTTCAAACTTGCCGATGGATTGATTTTTGCTGTAAAATCAATGCCAAGAAAAAGCGCGGTCATATGCAAATGTGAGGATAAGGACAGCCTATGCAAAATCTAACCTTTACCATGGAAAACTATCTAGAGGCAATTTATGAACTTTCCAGAGACGGAAAAGGGGCTAGGGTATCGGATATCGCCGCCAGACTGGGGGTCACCAAAGCGAGTACCAACAGCGCCGTGGCCACTCTTTCCGAAAAGGGCTTGATCGTCAATGAAAAGTATAAAGAAGTGTATCTTACTCCCGCCGGCCTTGAACTGGCGGAGTTTACCGCCAACAAACACCATGTCATCCGCCAATTTTTAATGACGATATTGAATATTGAGCCCATTGTCGCCGATAAAGACGCCTGCGCCATTGAACACGTCATCAGTATGGATTCCATCAATGCTATGCAGGAGTTTATCCAAAATTATAAAGATAAAAATAAAGAGCACCCGGTCCGTGAAAAATAATTTTTTTCATAAAAATCCTATATAAAAAGCAATAAGCTCACTGCAATCACTATCATACCGCCCATCAATCCGTAAATAGCCAGATGCGCTTCTCCATACTCCCTGGCCATGGGCAAGAGCTCATCAAGGGAGATAAAAACCATGATTCCGGCTACCAGGGCGAAAAGCACCCCAAAAACCATATCGTTGAAGAAACTAAATAGAATCAGATACCCCACCAGCGCTCCCACCGGTTCTGAAAGTCCCGATAAAAAGGAGAGCCAAAAAGCTTTGTGGCGGTTCCCGGTGGCATAGTAGACCGGAACACTCACCGCAATTCCTTCCGGAATATTATGGATGGCAATGGCAAAAGCAATGGCAATGCCGAGGCCAGGGTCTTTAATGGCCATGGTGAAAGTCGCCAGCCCTTCCGGGAAGTTGTGAATGGCGATGGCCAAAGCGGTCAGCATGCCCATCCGCATGAGTTTGGTCGAGTCCACCGGTCGGGAGGAAGCCTCCCGGATCTCTCCGACTCTATGCGGTTCATGAGGATTTTCTTCCGCCGGAACCAAGCGGTCTATAAGCGCAATCAAAAACATCCCGGCAAAAAAGGCCCCGGCGGTGGCCCAATCGCCTGCGCTGGGTCCCAGAACCTGCCCTAATGCTTCTCTGGCCTTCTGATAGATTTCGACCATTGAAACATAGATCATGACCCCGGCGGAAAAACCCAGCGCGACGGAAAGAAACTTGGTATTGTCGTTTTTGGTGAAAAAAACCAGCACACTGCCGATTCCGGTGGAAAGGCCCGCGGCCAGGGTCAAGGCAAAGGCGAACATGAAAGCAGAAGTATCCATTTGATTACCTCCATGCCTATAGTAAACCCTAGTATGAGGGTTTTGACAAATGCTTATGCTTATTTACGATGTCAAATGAATAAACCCCCGCCCAACGAAAACATGAGCCAATCCTGCCCCCATTTTTATGAACCTAGCCAACCCCGGCTCTTCGGAAATCACCTGTAGCTGGTTGTCAAATAGGACAGGGTTTTTCGCTGATTTTCATATACTATGAAAAAGTACAGCAGGATGCCGGACATCCTGCTGTACTTTTCAAATCAGCTTTCCGATATGGTTGCTAATTATGCCAGGAAAAGCTGGCGCTCAACCTTGCTGGTTTTTAATTCTCCGCTCCAGCAAAGCCTGCACTTTCAAAGGCAGGCCGAAAAGGTTGATGAATCCTTCGGCATCTTGGTGGCTGTAGAATTCATCCTGGCTGAAGGTGGCCAGTTGCTCATTGTAAAGAGAATAGGGTGATTGGGAGGCCACCGCTTCGCAACTGCCTTTATAGAGCTTGACCCTGACCGACCCGGTCACGGTCTTTTGAGTCTCGTTGATAAATGCATCCATGGCGTAGCGCAGTTTTGTGAACCAGTTGCCGTCATAAACCAGTTCGGCATATTTTACCGCCATCTGCTCTTTGAATTGCAGGGTGCGGCGGTCCAGGGTAAGCCGCTCCAGTTCTTCATGGGCGCGGTAAAGGATGGTTCCTCCCGGGGTTTCATACACGCCGCGGGATTTCATCCCCACCAGGCGGTTTTCCACCAGGCTGACGATCCCCACCCCATTGGCCCCGCCCAAGCGGTTGAGTTCACTCAAGAGTTCCACCGGGCCGTAATCCTTGCCGTCCAGGGATACCGGTTCGCCCTGCTCGAAGCCTATCTCCACATAGGCGGGTTTATCCGGGGCCTGTTCCGGCGGTACGGTCAACACCAGGACATCATCTTTGCGCTCGTTGGCGGGATCCTCTAGATTTCCGCCTTCGTGGGAGATATGCCACAGGTTGCGGTCGCGGCTGTAGATCTTTTCCTTGCTGACCGGGACCTCCACCCCGTGAGCCAGGGCATAATCAATGGCGTCTTCCCGGGACTTGATGTTCCATTCCCTCCAGGGGGCTACAATTTTGAGGTCGGGATTCAAGGCCTTGACAGTCAACTCAAAGCGCACCTGATCGTTGCCTTTGCCGGTGGCGCCGTGACATACCGCCTCAGCTCCTTCCATCTCGGCCACCTTGACCAGGTATTTGGCGATCAAAGGCCGGGCAAAAGAAGTCCCCAGGAGGTATTTGCCCTCATATATGGCTCCGGATTTCATCACCGGGTAGACATACTCGCGCACGAATTCTTCTCTCAGGTCTTCCACATAAATCTTGGAGGCCCCTGATTTAACCGCTTTTTCACGCACCGGGTCCAATTCTTCACCCTGTCCCAGGTCGGCGCAGAACGCGATGACCTCATAGCCGTAATTCTCCCGCAGCCAGGGAATGATGATGGAGGTATCCAGCCCTCCCGAATATGCCAGAATGATTTTGGCCATGTGTTTTCCTCCCAATAGTGATATTTATGACATTAATATTTTAACCCGCTTCAATCCCCTGTTCGTCAATTTTCTTCAAAGCCGGCCGGATAATCCCAGGAATAAGCATGGATGTCCTCTCTTTGCACCCAGCCCAGTCCTTCGTAAAAAGTGATGGCACCGCTGTTGTCCCGGTAAACGAACAGGTTTACCTTGACGGCTCCCCGCTGCCTCATTACTTTGAGACAGCGCTCCAGCAGAACCTTTCCCAACTTCCGACGGCGCCAGGGGGGCGAAACCGCCAGATGATATATCATCCCCCGCCGGCCGTCGAATCCGCCCAGAATGGTGCCCACCATAGTTTCTCCCTGCCATGCTATCAAGCAGGAGCCCGGATTATTGGTCAGCATTATCTCCAATGCCCAGGGTTCATCGCTGCGGCCCAGGCCGACCCCATCGATTTCCTGCCAGAATTCTATCATAGCTGGTATGTTCTCCGGCCTGGCTTCTTCAATCACCCAGTTCGACTCCATCCCCTCCCCCAAGATAATCAGAACCTGCAAGTTTATATGGTTAAAGCCATGATGGCTTTATGAGCATGGAGACGGTTCTCCGATTCGTCGAAAATGGCTGACTGCGGTCCGTCCATGACCTCGTCGGTAATTTCTTTGCCCCGTTTGGCGGGAAGGCAATGCAATACTATGGCATCAGGGCGGGCCAGGCTCATCAGCTGGTTGTTGACCTGATAACTCCGGAAGGCCTGCTCTTTCTGACCGGCCTGCTCTTCCTGCCCCATACTGGCCCAGACATCGGTATAGATGACATCGGCATCTTGAGCGGCCTGGGCCGGATCGTTAACCACCCACAGCCTGGCCCCGCTCTGTTCCGCATCTTCCCGGGCTTGTTTGAAAACTACCGGATCAGGTTCATACCCGCCCGGAGAAGCGATGACTACGTCCATGCCCACCTTGGCGCCTCCGTAAAGCAATTCATGGGCCACATTGTTGCCGTCGCCGATGAAGGCCAGTTTCAGGCCTTTAAGCCCGCCTTTATGCTCCAGAATGGTCATCATATCGCCGATCACCTGGGTGGGGTGCAGAAGGTCGGTGAGGCCGTTTATGACCGGAACCGAGGACCAGCGGGCCAGTTCCAGCACTTCATCATGATCAAAGGTGCGGATCATAATGCCGTCCAACATGCGGGCCAGAACCAGTGCGGTGTCTTTGATGGTTTCACCCCGGCCTAATTGTATGTCTCTGGGGCTTAAAAACAGGGCATGGCCGCCCAGTTGATACATCCCTACTTCAAAAGCCACCCGGGTGCGGGTGGAAGCCTTCTGAAAGATCATGCCCAGGGTTTTTCCGGCCAGGTAAGAATGGGCGACACCCTTTTTCTGAAGCTTTTTAATTTCAACCGCGGCTTCAAGTATGTAAGCCACTTCCTGCGGCGTAAAGTCATGTATGCTTATAAAATCCCGGCCCCGTATGAGATCACTGAGTTGGTACATTTAATACACTCCTTCATATATATATTTCTTCTAGGCGATGATTTCAGCCGGCAGCTGATTCCCCCAAAACCTGGGCAAAGATAGCCACAGCCTGCTCGATCTCATCATCACTCACCGTCAGGGGAGGCACCATGCGCACCACTTTGGGGCCGGCTCCTACCAGCAGCAGGCCCTTGCTCATGCAGCGGTTAATGATGTCAGCCACTTCCACAGACATCTCAATCCCCACCATAAGCCCCTGACCGCGAATTTCCACTATGCGCGAGTCTGAGATGCCCTGCAGCTTGTTCATCAAATACTGCCCGGCCTGGCCGACCCGGTCCAGGAAAGGCCTGGCGCTTATTATTTTCAAAACCTGTTCTGCAACCGCGGTTGCCAGGAGATTGCCCCCGAAGGTTGAAGCGTGGTCGCCGGGGGCAAAGCCGCTGGCGGCCCGGTCGGTGCTGAGCATCGCTCCGATGGGGAAACCTCCCCCCAGTCCCTTGGCTATTGAGACTATATCAGGCTTGACCCCGTAGTTCTGGTAGGCGAACAGACTGCCGGTGCGTGCCATGCCGCACTGCACCTCGTCAAAAATGAGCAGAATGCCTTCTCGGTCGCATAAATCCCGCAAGCCTTTGAGGAAGTCGGCCCGGGCCGGCCTGATGCCGCCCTCGCCCTGCACCGGTTCAACTAAAACCGCAGCGGTCTCTTCATTGATCAAGGCTTTCACTGAATCCAGATTATTGAACTCGGCGTACTGGAAGCCCTCCGGCAGAGGGGCAAAGCCTTCTTGGTATTTCAACTGTCCGGTGGCGGTAACCGCGGCCAGGGTGCGTCCATGAAAAGACTGTAAAAAGCTGATGATGTGATTGCGCCGGGGCTGACCCTGGCGGTAAAAGTATTTGCGGCTCAGTTTTATAGCGGCTTCGACGGCCTCGGCGCCGCTGTTGCAGAAGAAGACCTTATCCAGGCCGGAGCCTTCCACCAGTTTGGCGGCCGCTTTGACCTGCGGCTCAATCCAGTACAGATTGGAGATATGCCACAGGGTCTCGGCCTGTTTTTTGATTACTGCCACCAGCTCGGGGTGGCAGTGTCCCAGGATGCAGACCGCGATGCCGCCCACAAAATCGAGATAGGCTTTGCCGTCCGCATCCCACAGCAGGCCCCCTTGCCCGCGCACAAAGGACAGCGGATAGCGCCCATAGGTGTTCATTATGTACTGCTGCCCCTGAGCAGCAATATCAACATTGCTCATAACTGCGACCTCCCTAAATTTAAACTGCAGGTCTGAAAGCTCACTCATCAACCACCATAGTGCCTATACCTTCTTTGGTGAATATCTCCAAAAGGATGGCATGCGGAACCCGGCCATCGATGATATGGGTTCGGCCTACCCCGGCCCGCACCGCTTCCAGGCAGCAATCCACCTTGGGGAGCATGCCTCCGGCGATGGTGCCGTCTTTTATATACTGATCGACATCGCTCAGTTTCAATACCGAAATCAGTGTGGAAGGATCCCGGGCATCTTTCAACAGTCCGGGAACATCGGTTAATAACACCAGTTTATCAGCTTTCATGGCAGCTGCGATAGCCGAAGCCACCAGATCGGCATTGATATTGTAGCTGTCCTGGTTTTCATCGATGCCGATGGGCGCGATGACGGGGATATAGTTGTTGGCGATCAGGGTTTCAATGATCCCCGGGTTAATCTGCACCACCTCACCCACATAGCCCATTTGGGCAGTATCCCCTACCGGGCGGGCTTTGATCAGGCTGCCGTCTTTGCCGGAGATGCCGATGGCTTGACCGCCGTTGGCGTTGAGGCCGGCTACGATCTCTTTATTGACCTTGCCCCCCAGAACCATCTCCACCACTTCCATGGTTGAGCGGTCGGTGACCCGGAGCCCGTTGACGAATTCACTCTTGAGGCCCAGGCGTTTCAGCATTTGGGTGATCTCCGGCCCCCCGCCGTGCACCACGATAGGGTTCATCCCCACATATTTCATCAATACGATATCCTGCATGATCTTCTGTTTGAGGTCGCATTTCGCCATGGCTGCGCCGCCGTATTTTATCACCACGGTGCGCCCGTAAAATTCCTTTATATATGGCAAGGCCTCCACCAGGATCTCAGCTTTTTCCAGGGCTGACAGGTGCATCTCTTTCTCCTCCTCACGGTTACTAAATCGATCCGCCAGTATCCAGTCTATGCCCACTTCTGGGAATGTGTGTATACACCCGTATCAGGTGCGGTAGTCCGCATTGATTTTCACATAGTCGTAGGAGAGGTCGCATCCCCAGGCAGTAGCCTGACCATCACCGGACTTCAAATCCACGATGATGGTCACGTTCTCCCGCTCCAGCTCTTTACGGGCCTTTTCCTCGTCAAAACTCAAGCCCATGCCGTTCTGGCACATCTTTTCCCGCCCCAGGTATATGTCTACCCGGGAAGGATCGAAAACGGCCCCGGAGTAGCCGGCTGCAGCCAAAATGCGTCCCCAGTTGGCATCATGGCCGAAAATAGCGGCTTTGGTCAGGTTGGATGCGGTGATAGAGCGGGCTATGGTGCGGGCCGCATTCTGATCCGCAGCTCCAACCACCTGAACCTCCACCAGATGATTGGCCCCTTCGCCATCCCGGGCGATTTTTTTGGCCAGGGCGGTGTTGACATAGTCCAGAGCCGCCTTGAAAGTCTTGTAATCAGGGCTGTGTTCATCATCAATGACCGGGTTGGCCGCCAGTCCATTGGCCAGGATCGCGGCCATGTCATTGGTCGAGGTATCGCGGTCCACACTGATCATGTTATATGAAATCCCTACCGAGGATTTAAGCAGTTTATTCAGGCACTCCGCTTCGATGTTGGCATCAGTGGTGATGAAGGCCAGCATGGTTGCCATATTGGGGTGGATCATGCCGGAGCCTTTGGCAATGGCGCCGATAGTTACGGTTCTGCCCTGCAGTTCGATCTGCACTGCTATCTCTTTCTTCACCAGATCGGTGGTCATAATGGCCATAGCGGTATTGCCCGAGCCCTCTGGGGTCAGGGTGGAAACCGCCTGCTTTACCCCGCAGAGCACCCGCTCTAAAGGCAGCTGCACCCCGATGACCCCGGTGGAGGCCACCAAGACATCCTGAGGCTCGATATTCAGCAACCCGGCTGCGTAAACTGCGGTTTCAATGGCATCGTCCAGCCCTTGTTTCCCGGTGCAGGCGTTGGCGTTGCCGCTGTTGACCACAATCGCCTGAGCCCTGCCGTTTTCAAGATGACTTCTGCACACATCCAGGCAGGCCGCATGGACGACATTAGTGGTATAAACTGCGGCTGCAGTGCAGGGCAGCGCTGAATAGATGACCGCTACGTCCCGGCGGTTCTTATATTTAATCTCGGCACACACCCCCTGGGCCAGGAAACCCTGGGGCGCGGTTATGCCTCCTTCAATTACTTTCATTGTTATTTCCTCCGCTTCAACTTATCGGGTCGTTATCAAGGGTATACCCCGGCGCCGGCTATAGCCTCGTGCTCGGGCTGCCCCAGCAGCAGGTTGAGGTTTTGCACGGCCTGACCGGAAGCCCCCCGGTTGAGATTGTCTATGGCCGATACCAGAATGACTCGCCGGCTGAGCGGGCTGACATGCAGCCCGATATGTACATAGTTGCTGCCATACACCCATTTGGTATTGGGCACGGTATCACCCGGCAGTATTTTGATAAAGCGCTCCTGATGGTAGAATTCCTCCAGGGTGGCGCGCACCTTTTCGGCCTTAACCCCCTGGGCCAGCCGGGCGTAAGCAGTGGTGAGGATGCCGCGGTTCATGGGAACCAGATGCGGGGTGAAAACCATTTCCACTTCACACCCGGCCGCCAAGCTCAGTTCCTGAGCGATTTCCGGGCCGTGGCGGTGGCTGCCCACCCCGTAAGCCTTTATGCCCTCATTGACCTCACAGAAGTGGCTGCTCTGTTTCAGGGTGCGCCCCGCCCCGGATACGCCGCTCTTGGAGTCAATCACCAGACCTTCGCATTCCAGCACCCCCGCTCGCAAGAGCGGCGCCAGGGGTACAATGGCGCTGGTAGGGAAACAGCCCGGATTGGCGATCAGACGGGCCGCTTTGATTTCCTGGCGGTATAATTCTGGCAGGCCGTATACCGCTTCTTTGAGCAAGCCCGGTTGAGCATGGAGCAGTTCGTAATAATGCTCGTAAAGGGCCGCGTCTTTCAGGCGAAAATCGGCTCCCAGATCAATGCACTTGATGCCCGCTGCCAGCAGCTCCGGGGCCATTTCCATGGAAACCCCGTGGGGAAGCGCCAGAAAGGCTGCTTCACAGCGACCCGCCAGTTTTTTTACGTCGCTCTCTTCGCAGGTCAGGTCACAAAAACCGCTGAGATGGGGATATAAATAATCAATACGTTGGCCTATATTTTCCGTGGATAATACCGCGATCACTTGAACCGCAGGATGTTGGGCCAGTATTCTCAACAATTCCGCGGCGGTATAGCCGTCGCCTACAATTCCAACCTTATGCAACGCCCTCAGGCCTCCTTGTTATAATTCAAAGTTAAAAACTCTTATAATTATACAACCGAGTGTATAATGTTACAACAACTTTTTATTAAAGCAACTCATTGTTTTAATGGCCAAGGGCTTGATACGGCGGTTTACGAGAAATTTTTCGCCGCGCTAAAAGGGACCCTATGATTATTTTTTCATAGGGTCCCCATTTCTATCAACACTGAGCCAGTCGCGGGGTTAAATGATAAGGCAAAACCCCTATCATGGCTTCAGCCTTTATGAGCGGGAAATAACCGTTAAAATATTGAAGGCCTTCAGGCCATGCCTTGATCAGTCCAGCAGAGCCACCGCCCGGACGGGAGAGCCGTCCGCATCAATATGTTTTAAGGGAAAGGCGCATAGTGTAAACAGGCCGCCGCCCAGCAGGTGCAAATTGGTGAGGTTTTCTATGACCACCATTTCATTGTACTTAAACAACTTTTTGTGCATGGTCAGGTTTTGGTCGCTGATAGGATCGATGCTTATGGCGTCTACTCCCACCCCTTTTTTATTCCCTTTTATCAAGTAGTCGGCAACATCATCAGCGATACAAGGGTAGTCTCCGAAATAATCATTCGTTCCCCAGTATCGGTCCCAGCCGGAACGGAAAAGGATAAACTCCGCCTGGTCGGCCTTTTCCCTGACCCGGTTGATACGCTCCACAGTGATAGACTGTCCGGCTGTCAAATCGGAGCAATCTATTGCCAACGCTTTGCCCACGAATTGCGAAACCGGGAACTTGTCAAGGGTGGTTCGGCCTGGAAAGAGATGCGCCGGAGGGTCCATATGGGTCCCGGTGTGCGTATACATGCTGATCAAAGTCTCTTTAAACCCATGTACATCGTAAGAATTGGCAAGCCGCATCCTGGGCCCCGCAGTGCCCGGATAAACCGGCATGTCCTCCGAAATCAAATGGGTGAGGTCAATTATTTGCACTTTTTCCTCCTGTGATTGGCCGGGCCGCTCCTGCACCTGAAGCCGCCGGGCAGCATCAATCGCTCAGTAAGCTGTGCAGAGCGAGCGACGGAAGCGAAGAGTAAGGCGCTCAATAGGCCCGCGATTGAGGCGTACAAATAGTACGTTGATTGAGCGGACCTATTGAGCAACGCAGGTATTCGCTGTTGTCGACGGTCTGACCCTTGCAGGATGCAAGGGAATGTATAGCCGAATTATATCAGTTATTTTCTGTTTATTACAGTTCCACCGCATATAGTCCTTCGGTTCAGCTTATGGCTTTTATGCGCTTAAAGGCTTCAATGATCCTGGAGGTGTCCACGGTAAGAGCAATCCGGAAATAACCTTCCCCGTACTGTCCGTAGCCGTTTCCGGGGGTGAGGATGACCTGGGCTTTTTCCAAAATCATTTCACAATATTCAGCCGATGTATAATCAGCAGGCACCTTGACCCACATATAGAAGCTGCCCAGGGGGGGCCTGAATTTCCAGCCCAATTGCTTCATACCTTCCGCTGCCGCATCACGGCGCTCCTGGTACATTTGCTGCAGTTCCGCCACGGCGTCTTGAGGACCTTCCAAAGCAGCTATCCCGGCATACTGTATGGCCTGGAAAACACCCGAATCCACGTTGGATTTGAAGCGCCCCATCACTTCCACCGCATCTCTGTTGCCCGCCATCCAGCCTATTCTCCAACCGGTCATGTTGTAGGTTTTGGAGAGGGAGTGGAATTCAACCCCCACTTCTTTGGCCTGGGGCAATTGTAGAAAACTGGGGGCCTGATAGCCATCATAAGCCAGTTCGGAATAAGCCGCATCATGGCACACCAGAATATCGTAAGCTCTTGCAAATTCGATGACCTTATGGTAAAAACCAATATCCGCCACCGCTCCGGTGGGGTTGTTGGGATAGTTGATAAACATGAGTTTAGACTCCCTGGCTACATGGGCCGGAATATCCTCCAGAACGGGCAGGTAACCGTTTTCTTCATGCAAAGGCATCACAAAGGGCTTGCCTCCGGCCAGCTGAGTGCCGATAGCGTATACCGGGTAGCCTGGATCAGGAACCAGGTTGATATCCCCTGGATCCAGATAAGCAAAGGATATATGAGCGATGCCTTCTTTGGAGCCCAGAAGTGACACCACTTCTGTTTTAGGATCCAGTTGCACCCCGAAGCGCCTTCCATACCATCCGGCTACGGCCTCGCGGTAGCGCAGCAGCCCTGCTGAGCTGGGATACTGATGGTTGGGGCTGTCATTAATCGATTGGGCCATAACGTCTATGATGTGCTGGGGAGTGGGCTGGTCAGGATCCCCAATCCCCAAATTGATGACATCTATGCCCCGCTCCCGGGCCTCTTCAATCTTTTTTTCGATGCGGGCGAACAGATAAGGGGGCAGGTTTTGCATAGCCTGGTTCGCTTTCATAATAAATCACTCCTCCTTAGCCTCAAACATTACTGTCGTCGCCGATAATGCCCCTGAATACCGCCTGGGCGGGCCCGGTCATGTAGACATGGTCATCATTTCGGTTCCATTCTATTAAAAGGTCGCCCCCGGGCAGGTGCACCAGAACCTCGCGTCCGGTGTGGCCTTGCAGATGTGCGGCCACCACCGAAGCACAGGCGCCGGTTCCGCAGGCCAGGGTGACACCGGCCCCGCGTTCCCACACCCTGACGATGATCTCGGAACTGCCCTTGACCTCGACGAACTCTACATTGGTGGCTGCCGGAAAGATGGGATGTCTCTCCAGATTGGCCCCCCACTGTGCCAGGGGCACCTGGCTGACATCCTCCGTAAAAATGATGGCATGGGGGTTGCCCATGGATACGGCATTGACCTTGAACCACTCACCATAGGAATTTACCGGGATATCCAGGTTGCTGCCTTCTCCCTGTACCGGAATGAGAGGACGTTCCAGAATGGGACGGCCCATGTCCACCCGCACCGCTTCATCTGATACAATGCGTATCAGGCGGTTTCCAGCCAGGGTCTTCACCGCAAAAGCATCTTGGTCGACCAGCCCCGCCTTACGGGCATACAAAGCTATGCAGCGGATGCCGTTTCCGCACATCTCAGCTTCCGACCCGTCGGGGTTGAATATGCGCATGAATATGTCTGCCCGGGAATCCTGCCCGGTAACCAGAATGCCATCGGCTCCAATCCCAAAATGGCGTTCACACCAGGCTGCGCTCACGGCCTGGTAGCAGGCCGCATCCTCGAAAGAAGCGGCTTCTACAACAATAAAATCATTGCCCAGACCATGCATTTTCACAAATTCCATATGGTTTCCTCCTTCACCACCTGTGTTCAATGTGCCTATTTAGTCTCTACAGTCAGGTCCTAGCCCGTAAACCCGGTATACATATGGGAGAAGATGCGCTTATCCACAGCTGTTAAACGGGTAAAGGGTTCCGCCAGAATGAGATCTATATCGTATGAAAAATGCGCCGCGAATCGCATCAGATAAGGCAATATGCTCTGTAAATCTTTTTCTCCATGCAGGACTTCAGTTTTAGTATTTTCTGCCAGGTGCCTCCGGGGGACCTCGCCGCGCATATAGATTTCGCCTTCATACATGCCAGTTCCGCAATATGGCCCGATCAGGCTTCGATTGGAGCCGTTAACACCCAGAACGATAATGGTGCCCCCGGCCATATATTCCCCCACAAAAGCCCCGGCCTGGCCGCCCACTACAATGACGGGGCGCTTATCCTGATAAGCCTTCATGTGTATCCCCAGGCGGTATCCGGCATCATCCCTGATATACAGACCCCCGCCGCGCATGCCGTAGCCGGCGATATCGCCCACCCGGCCGTATACTACGATTTCGCCGTCGCTCATGGTATTTCCGACCCCTTCCTGCCCGTTGCCATAGAGCAAAATAGTGGGTCCGTCAGCGAAAGCCCCCAGGTTGTTTCCGGCAGTGCCGCGCAATACCAATCTCTTGCTATTCTTCCAACCGCAGCCCAGGTATCGGTGGCCATTGAGGTTCAATACCTCGATCTCCTGATCGGGGCTGGCCTTCAAGGCCTCCAGGAGTGAATGCTGGTCGTAATCAACCGCATCGAAGACTGCCATCATCCTCCCACCTCCTTGTCTCTGCCAGATAAGCCGCCGGCAGGTTGGCTATGGAGGGTTGTTTGATAAATTCTTGCCACTCCCCTGCCGCGATCTTCATCTGTTTTTCGGTTATGGCTGTCAGCGGTCCGGTTATGCCGGGAATATTGATGGAGATATACCGCACCAGGTATTCTCCGTCGATGGTCAGCTCCAGAGAGCTTTGCCCTTCTTGCCAGTTCAGCACTGTGCCGCTGCTATTAGGGTCGCCCGCAGCTATGATGTGCATTCCCATAAAATGAACCGCATTCAAAAATATCCCCCCGGGATAATTGGCAGACTTGCCGGCCATATTGCACCCCGCCAGGTAGCCTTCCAGATGGGCCAGGGGCAAAAGAGCCATCACCTCAGCAGTTCCGCTCAAGATATTGCGGGTCTCTATGACATCCCCGGCTGCCCATATATTGGGGTTTGAAGTTTGCAGATGCCGGTTTACAATAATACCCTGTCCGGTTTCCAGTCCGGCATCCCGGGCCAGGGCTTGATTGGGCCGGGTGCCCACTGCCACTATCACCAGCTGGGCCGGTATTTTAACGCCGTTATCCAGCTCGACCTGATGCTGTTCCGTTATGGACATGGCCTCGCGCCCGGTCAGCACCTGTATGCCCTGTTCTTCCAGATGCCGGGTCGCTGCTGTTGCGCTCCAGGGGCTCAATAAACGGGGCAGTATCTGTTCCTGCTTCTCCACTATCACTACTTTCATATTCCGCTGATGCAGGGCTTCAGCGGCTTTTATGCCGATCAGTCCGCTTCCCAGGACTACGGCCGTACCTCCCGCTTCGATCAGGGCCTCAATTTCCTCGGCATCTTTCCAGGTGTACAGGGTTTTTACCCAGGGCTGTTCTATGCCGGGCAGGCCGGGTATCACCGGACTGGCTCCGGTAGCCAGGAGCAGGCGGTCATAATCAACGCTCCTGCCGTCTTCCAGCACAACCTGGCCTTCGGCTGGATCGATCCTGACTGCCCGGCCGGCTATTACCCGGGCCTGTTGCTGGGCAAAGAATTCCTCGGGGCGGTAATACAGCAGAGAAGACGGTTTGCTGCCCGCCAGGAGATAGCTTATCAAGGGGCGGGTGTAGCAACCGCGCTTTTCCCCGTCGATTATCGTGATTTCTCCCTTCTGGTCGGCGCTGCGGATGCCTTCTACCGCACCCGCCGCTGCGATGCAATTGCCTATTATAACGTATCTCACGGTCTATCCACCTCCTCTGCCAGTCTTAGTGCGCCGTTGGGACAGAAAGCCACACAGGCAGGCGTCCCGGACAAGCCGCGGCACAGATCGCATTTTATGGCCCGGGAAGAATCCCGGGAAGGCTGTATATGTCCAAAAGGGCACACCATTACACAGGTGAAGCAGCCCACACAGCGCTGGCTGTCAATAAACACGGTGCCTTTTTCATCCTTCTGTAGTGCGCCGGTGATGCAGGCATTGATGCAGGGGGCATCCTGGCAATGCCTGCAGGTATTGATCCAGGATTCATGATTCTTTTTGATCAAACCCGCCCGGGCCTGGGGGGTTCCCTTTTTAAAGGCCTTAATCACATTGCCGTTGTAACCGTCATGGGCGGCTGCGCAGTACACCTGGCACAGCCCGCAGCCCAGGCAGTATTCGGAATTATTCTGTACCTTCATGTAAATCCCCCTAATCTCCAGCCGCCGTTACGCCCAACAACTCCAACTCATGCTGCTCCAGGCCAATGCCCTTCAGCATGAGGCGGTTTCCTCTCAAGCTGTCGACAGCATTAATGCCCATGCCACCCATCATCTCTTTGATCTCGTGCTCCCAGGCCTTGAGCAGATTTATGGCTCTGATAGCTCCAATTTCAGGATTAAGCCGTTTGCTCAGCTGCCGGTCGGTAGTGGCGATGCCCCAGTTGCAGCGCCCGGTAAAGCAGGTCTGGCAGAGGTGGCAGCCCAGGGCGATCAGCGCGGCTGTGCCGATATACACCGCATCAGCCCCCAGGGCCAGGATTTTGACCACATCAGCACTGTTGCGGATCCCGCCGGCTGCCACCAGCGAAACACTTTGCCTGATGCCCTCATCGCGCAGACGCTGATCTACCTGGGCAATGGCCATTTCAATGGGGATGCCGATGTTGTCACGGATACGCATGGGAGCAGCCCCGGTGGCCCCGCGAAAACCGTCGATAGCCACTATGTCGGCTCCGGCTCTGACCATACCTGATGCGATGGCGGATATATTATGAACGGCGGCCACTTTGACCGAGACGGGCTTCTGATAGTTGGTGGCCACTTTCAAGGTCTCGATCAACTGGGCCAGGTCTTCTATAGAATAGATGTCATGGTGCGGAGCCGGGGAAATGGCGTCAGACCAGGCCGGGATCATGCGGGTTTTAGCCACATCCGCGGAAACCTTCTCCGCCGGCAGGTGTCCGCCAATACCCGGTTTAGCCCCCTGACCGATTTTAATTTCTACTGCGGCGGCATTGTTTAAATAATCGGGGGTAACCCCAAAGCGCCCTGATGCCACCTGAACGATGGTAGAGTCCGCGTACTCTTTAAGATCGCTATGCAACCCGCCTTCGCCCGTATTCCAGAAAGTTGCCATCTCCCTGGCGGCTCTGGCCAGGGATTTCTGAACATTGAGGCTCACCGCGCCGTAGGACATGGCGGAGAACATTACCGGAACCTCCAGTTTCAAAAGCGGTTTTTCCCGCTCTCCCAGCATGGCCGCCTGGTTGCCCAGATAGGTGGTCAATTCCATGGGTTCCCGCAGGGGATCTATGGACGGATTGGTTACCTGACTGGCATTTAGCAGGAGGTGATCGAAGTAACTCCGGTAAGGGCGGGGATTTCCCATGCCGGTCAGTAGCACCCCGCCGGTTTCAGCCTGGGCATAGATCTCACGCAGGCTGGCAGATGACCAGTAGTTATTGGGTCTGAAGGCCAGTGGAAACTCGGTTATGGCCAGGGCCTGGGTGGGGCACAACACCGCACAACGGTGGCAGCCCACACAGTTTTTATCCGTCACCCACATGAAGCCGTCTTCATCCAGGTGATGCACTTCGTTGATACATTGGTTTACACATACCCCGCAGCGGATACAGCGCTCTTCATTCCGGCCCACTGTGAACGCGGGGGTTAACATGCTCAGGGTCATATTTCTCACCTGCCTTAGGCTGACTGGGCATCCGTCTGCAACCCGACCGGGCTCGCCTCCAACAAGCCCTTCTTGTTGTAGAGCAGCCCGATGATAGGTTCTCCCCCGCCCGGAGACCAGACTCTGTCCAGTACTGGAGCAACTGCCCGTATGGCTGACTCCTCACTGGCCACATACAGAAACTCATCCCGGGTGGCAGCCACCAGGGGGCGCAGCTTAATGCGGTCATTAACCGCCATAAGACCGTTGTTGGTGGCAACGATGATGGAAAAGGGGCCGTTCAATAGGAGACCGGCATATTTGCGGCGCAGATGGGCCTGCTTCTCCTGCTCCAGGTTCGACCAGAAGGGAGCCGCGATCACATCGATAGTATCCTCCAGGCTCAGACCCTGCTGGCGCATCAGGAAGTCAAAAGCGTAGGCGATAACCTCGGTGTCAGTCTGCAGCGAGATTTTGTAGCCGTACATCTCCAGATAACGCCGGTTGGTGCTGTAGGACGAGATTTCCCCGTTATGCACCACCGACCAGTTTAACAGTGTAAAAGGATGGGCTCCTCCCCACCATCCCGGGGTATTGGTAGGGAAACGGCCATGTGCGGTCCACAGGTAAGCCTGATATTCTTCGAGGCGGAAGAACTCCCCGATATCCTCAGGGTAACCCACCCCTTTAAAAGCAGCCATATCCTTGCCGCTGGAAGCCACGAAGGCCCCGCGCAGGTCGGAATTGATGGTCATCATCACCCGGGCCACGAAGTCCTCCTCCCCGAGCTGTTCACGGTAAAGCCTATCTTCCCGGGGCACCGCAAAGTAACGCCATATCAGCGGGGCGTCGGTTATTTTCCGGGTGCGGCGCACCGGCACCGGCTCACGGTCTTTTATTCTGAAGTGGTGCTGCAGATATCTCTCACACATCTGCCGGGCGCCGTCATCATCGTAAAAAACATGCAGGGCGTAATAATCCCGGTATTCCGGATAGATCCCATATGCGGCAAAGCCGCCGCCCAATCCGTTGGAACGTTTGTGCATAGTGGCTATCGAAGCTATGATGGTATGGCCATCGAAACGCTCTGCGGAACGGTTCATAACCGCGGCAATAGCGCAGCCGCTCGGAATTCTGATATCTCCTTCCAGTTTTAACACCGGGAATCCCTCCTCTCCATCCAATTAATCCCTTTAAAATTTGCGCAGATATTCTTTGGTCTCCCAGGGATGGACTTCCAGGCAAAAACGCTCCCACTCGGCCCATTTGCTTTCCACATATTTGGTATAGATGTGCGGTCCCAGGGCATCCTTAATCAGTTCATCCTCATCCAGGGCCTGGAGTGCTTCGGCCAGTGATCCGGGCAGGCTGGCAATCCCCAGCCTTTCCCGCTCTGCCTGGCTCATGCGATAGATGTTGGCATCTATTGAAGCAGGGGGCTCGATCTTATTCTTGATGCCGTCCAGCCCAGATGCCAGCATTACGGCCATAGCCAGGTAAGGGTTGCAGGTCGGGTCAGGATGCCGCACTTCAACGCGTGTAGACGCACCTCGTTTGGCGGGGACTCTGATTAAGGCGCTGCGGTTCTGTTCCGACCAGGCTACATATACCGGGGCTTCATAACCCGGAACCAGCCGCTTGTAAGAGTTGACCGTGGGATTGGTTATAGCGGTCAAACCCCGGGCATGCTTTATAATGCCTCCCATGTACCAGCGTGCGATATCGCTCAACTGATTGGGGGTGTCAGGATCATAGAATACATTCTGGCCATCCAAAGTCGATAAGGATTGATGGGTATGCATCCCTGAACCATTGATGCCCGCAATCGGTTTGGCCATGAAAGTGGCATGCAGTCCGTGGCGCTGAGCGATGGTCCTTACCACCAGTTTGAAGGTGGCGATGTCGTCGGCCACCCTTAAGGCCGGACCATATTTGAAATCGATCTCGTGCTGCCCGGGGGCCACTTCATGATGGGAGGCCTCAATCTCGAAGCCCATATCTTCCAGGGTGCACACCATGTCACGGCGGGCGTCTTCCCCCAGGTCCACCGGAGCCAAGTCGAAATAACCGGCTTCATCCTGGGTATGAATCAAGGGATTGCCTTCTTCATCGACGGTGAACAGGAAAAACTCGCATTCCGGTCCGGCGTTCATCACATAGCCCATATCTTCGGCCTGCTGGACGATCCTTTTCAGGTTGGAACGCGGGTCGCCTAAAAACGGCATTTTGTTGGGTTCAGGGGTACGTTTGACCCTTTTTTACCTCT
>NZ_DCEA01000038.1:6692-6861 GCF_002316705.1 Syntrophomonas sp. UBA1041 | reverse complement strand
GCATTTTGTTGGGTTCAGGGGTATAGACATCGCAGATCAAGCGGGCCACCGCTCCACTAGCCGGCCGCCAGGGCATCACCGCAAAGGTGCTGGGATCAGGAATGAGATACATATCCGATTCCTCGATCCTGGCGAAGCCTTCGATTGAAGAACCGTCAAACATCAATTC
>NZ_DCEA01000038.1:5639-6540 GCF_002316705.1 Syntrophomonas sp. UBA1041 | reverse complement strand
GAACCGTCAAACATCAATTCCCCCTCAAGAGCCTTCTCCAACTGGCTGGCAGGAATGGAGACATTCTTTAAGACCCCGGTCACATCAGTGAATTGCAGGCGAATGAATCTCACCCCATTATTTTTTACTTTTTCGATTACACTGGCATTCTGCGCGTTATTCATTGTTGATCACTCCTTATTAAGATTTGCGTTTGGCATCGGCCAAACGCTCTGCTATCAACAGGGCCGCCTGCCTCAGACTGAGGCTATGATTCATGGCTTCCTTCTGAATAAAATGGTGGGCTTCACTTTCGCTCCAACCATTCACATCCATGAGCAATCCTTTTACTTTGTCTATCACAATCCGGGTTTCCAACTTTTCCTCGAGTTTCCTGATGCGCGCCCGCAATTCGCTCTCCCGTTTCCAGTACCATAAAGCCGACTCCACTGCCGGAATGATCTTTTCGCTGCTGACTGGTTTAATAAGGTAATGGCCTTTTCGATCCAGGTGCGATATATCATTGTCTACCAGCAGTATCACTGCTGCCAACTGATCCTGGGTCACGATCTCGGCCAGTTTGGAGCCTTTTCCGCCGTCCAGACCCTTGTCGATTATGATCAAATCGCAGTACAGGGAACGGATCCGCCTCAAGGTGTGGCTGGCGTCACTGGTTTCGGCCATTACCTGGAAACCTGCCCGGCGGAGAATGTCGGCTATGAGCTTGCGTTCGGCGCTGACTGCACTAGCCACTATAACTTTGCCGCTCAATCGCACCACCTGCCTTTGTTAGTTTCCTCAGGGTTCAGGACATTAAAAAAGCGCCTCAAGGATATGATTCGCTTTTTTTACCGAGCAACATACCTCGGACGCCATTGTCCGTTATTGCTATTGAGTTATGCCTGTAATCTTTCCATGGAAA
>NZ_DCEA01000038.1:4559-5507 GCF_002316705.1 Syntrophomonas sp. UBA1041 | reverse complement strand
TTTCCATGGAAATTGTAAACCCATTTAGGCGGCTATTCAAGGGGTAAAGCTCTTATATATTGTATACTTGGTTTTACGCGTGCAATTCTTTCCTGAGACAGCGGGGCGCTCAATCCCAGCCCGAATATCCGACAGCGCTAGGTTGCGCTGCCGGGAATGCCTCTGACTGATACCCTTGATGCCGCTAACGCTCTAACTTGAACGGTGGCGGCATTGGATCATAAGGAATGATGGCTGCGGTTAAAGCTGCAGCTCCACCCGGTAGAGGCGCAGCCAGGCATCGGTCTGGATCAGGTAGGCCAGCCACTGCACATCTCCCATTAATTGCCCGTACCATGGCTGCCGGAAATACTTGCCCTGAGACTCCAGAATAAGCTTGATCGAGCTCTTTTGCACCAATTCCAGGAGCGGGGAAGAGCGGTCATCCAGCAAGGAGCGCATCCGGGAGCGTACCATCTCCGCGTAGAGGGGATGTTCTGTCTTGGGATAAGGGCTTTTGATCCGATGTAGGGCTCCATCGGGCAGTAAACCCTGTGCAGCCTGGCGCAGGATCCCTTTTACCTCTCCGCCTGCCATTTTCAATTGCCAGGGGATGTTCCAGACATAATCCACCAGGCGGTGGTCACTGAAGGGCACCCGGATCTCCAGGCCCGAGGCCATACTCATGCGGTCCTTGCGGTTGAGCAGGGTGGGCATAAACCGGGTCATGGTCAGGTAAGAAATCCGCTTTTTGAGTGAATCTTCCTCATCTTCGCCAGGCTCCAGGGAAATTTCCGATAATGCCTGGGTATAACGGTGATCAAGGTATTGCTCCGGCTTGATCAGAGCGGTTATTTCAGGCGAGAGCGTAGCCATACGGTCTTCCAGGTTCTTCATCCAGGGGAAACCCGTTGCGGAGGGGTGGTGAAACCAGGGATAGCCCCCAAAAATCTCATCGGCGCATTCGCC
>NZ_DCEA01000038.1:2368-4406 GCF_002316705.1 Syntrophomonas sp. UBA1041 | reverse complement strand
CGCATTCGCCCGAAAGCGCCACCACATAGTCCTGGCGCATTTCCGTACACAGCAGCATCAGGGAGGTATCTATATCGGCCATGCCCGGTAAATCTGTGGCCAGGAGGGCATTGTACAGAGCATAGTACAGATCCCGGGGGTGAACCCGGACCTTGTGATGCCTGGTTCCCAGGAACCCGGCAATCTTCTCCGCCCAGAAGGCATCCCCCGCCTCTGCCTGCCTGAGGTTGGCTTCGCTCTGCTCATATTCCACACAGTAAGTATGCAGCGGCGCCAAATCAGCGGCGGTATGTTTACTGGCCAGGGCGGTTATAAGACTGGAATCCAGGCCGCCGGACAAGAGCGTACAAAGCGGAACATCGGCCGACATCTGCCGCTCGACTATATCCTCCAGGAGACAGCGCAGGTGGGCGGCGGTGGTTTTCGCATCTTCATGATGGGTCCGGTGGTGTAGTTGCCAATAAGACCCGCTCTTGCTTCCCTCTCGGCTGTAGAGCAGGGCATGGCCGGGTTTCAGCTCGAGAATCCCTTTAAATATGCCATGCCCGGGGGTGCGCCCCGGCCCCATCACCAGAATCTCGGCCAGCCCTGCGGCGTCGACCTGCGGCCTTATCAAGGGGTTGGCCAGAAGAGCTTTCAATTCCGAAGCAAACAGGAATTGATCGTCCTTCTGGCTGTAAAATAAGGGCTTTACCCCCATCCTGTCCCGGGCCATGAACAAAGTCTGTTCATTTTCATCCCAGATGGCGAAAGCGAATATGCCATTAAGTCTTTTCACACAATCCGGGCCCCATTCCAGATAGGAGAGCAAAAGTGCTTCCGTATCGGAATTTCTGGACTGGAATCTATAGCCCCTGGATTGCAGTTCCGTCCTCAATTCGGCAGTGTTGTATAATTCTCCATTATAAGTGATCACACCGCTCTTTTGTCGATGTTGTCTCCGCATGGGCTGAGCCCCTCCGGCAGGGTCAACCACCACCAGGCGGCGGTGGCCCAAAACCGCGTGGGAGGATACCCATATGCCCTGGGCGTCAGGCCCGCGGTGCATCATGGTCTTAACCATTTTTTCAACTATAGGCTGTTTGTATTTGTATCCGTCATCCCATCCGATCCAACCGGCGATTCCACACATAAAAAATACCTCCCTATAATTAGCAATAAAAAAGGGCATGAGGAGCCTTTACAGTTCTCGGCCTCATTGCCTAATATAGATTTATGCCAGTATAATAGGGATGTTACCGTTTAGCATGTGTATACTTGAACAGTTGTGGATACGATCTCGAAAGAAAAACGGTTACCCCTCGTTAAAGTTCCCGGCTATAATTGAATTGAACCAAAATACTGAAGATGATTGCTTGGCGCCCTATACTTGACTTTAATGCGGATAGCGGAGAATGCGGGAGGCCCTGTAAGCCGTATATAGGACCTGAATGAGGATACTGACATGAGAGTGACGATTGCGCAAATCAATCCTACCGTAGGTGATCTGGAAGGCAACTTCCGGATTATCGAAAAGGCTGTCGCCAGGGCCGGTCTGGATAGCAGTGATCTGGTAGTTTTTCCCGAACTGACCACCATCGGCTATCCGCCTCAGGATCTCCTGGAACGCCCCTGGTTTGTGGAACAGACCCAGCGCTATCTGGAAAAGGTCGTGGCCCTGTCAGAACGATATGACGGCCTGGGCATATTGATAGGAACCCCAACCTTCTCCGCGAAGGCCGGCAAATCCCTGCACAATTCGGCAGTGCTGATTTACCGGGGAGCGGTTCTGGCCGAACGCCACAAGAGCCTGTTGCCCAGTTATGATGTATTCGATGAGACCCGTTATTTTGAACCTGCGGTGCATAACCTGCCGGTCAACTTCAAAGACCAGCGCCTGGGCATCAACATCTGCGAAGATGCCTGGAATGACCCGGCCTTCTGGCCGGCCCAACTCCCTTACCGCTCCGATCCCATAAGATTATTGGCCGATGCCGGGGCTACCGTGTTCATCAACCTCTCCGCCTCACCCTTTCATGCCGGCAAAGAAGAGCTGCGC
>NZ_DCEA01000038.1:1746-2200 GCF_002316705.1 Syntrophomonas sp. UBA1041 | reverse complement strand
ATGCCGGCAAAGAAGAGCTGCGCTACCGTCTGATCAGCAATCATGCCCAAAGACACAAAATACCTTTTATTTATGTGAATCAGGTAGGCGGCAATGACGAGCTTATTTTCGACGGTCATTCCCTGATCGTGGACGGTCAGGGGGAGATGCTGGCTTTTGCCGCCGGTTTTAGAGAAGACATCCAGACCTTTAACCTGAATGCCCCGGGGCGCACCTTACTCTACAGCCCCGAGGACGAAATATCATCAATATATAACGCTCTGGTATTGGGTTTGAGAGACTATGTTCATAAATCGGGTTTTTCCAAGACGATTCTAGGATTGTCGGGGGGCATCGATTCCAGCCTGACGGCCTGCCTGGCGGTCGCTGCCCTGGGTCGGGACAATGTCCTGGGTGTGGCCATGCCTTCACAGTTTTCCTCGGCGGCAAGCCTGGAAGACGCCGAGGCTTTAGC
>NZ_DCEA01000038.1:1315-1568 GCF_002316705.1 Syntrophomonas sp. UBA1041 | reverse complement strand
CCAGAAACCTGGGTATTAACCTGCATACCATACCCATCACCGGGGTCTTTCAGGCCTATCTGGATACATTGAGCCCTTACTTCAGCGGTTCTTATGACACTACCGAAGAGAATATACAGGCCCGCATCCGCGGCAATTATCTCATGGCCTTTTCCAACAAATTCGCTTATCTGGTGCTGTCTACCGGCAATAAAAGCGAGATCGCCATGGGCTATTGCACTCTCTACGGGGATATGAGCGGGGGCTTGAGCGT
>NZ_DCEA01000038.1:0-1144 GCF_002316705.1 Syntrophomonas sp. UBA1041 | reverse complement strand
GGCTTGAGCGTACTGGCCGACGTGCCCAAAACCATGGTTTATGAGCTCTCCAGGTTCTGCAACCGGGATGCCGAACTGATACCGGCCAGGGTTCTGGTCAAAGCCCCTTCGGCGGAACTCAGGTTCAATCAGACCGACCAGGATACCCTGCCGCCTTATGATATACTGGACCAGATCCTGTATCTCTACATAGAACAGTGTGAGTCCGCTGCCGGGATTATCGCCCGGGGTTTCGATGCGGAGACGGTCCGGCACATCATTACGGTGGTGGATCGCAATGAGTATAAGCGACGCCAGGCGGCGCCGGGGCTAAAAATCACCAGCAAGGCTTTCGGCACCGGGCGGCGCATGCCTATTGTCCAGAGTATCAAGCATCCCCCGAGCTAACGTCAGAACCGGGGGACATGCGGCACAGGTTGTCGATATACCGTCTTTTAACAAGGTAAGGCTGTGCCTCAATCTATATCGTGCGCCTCTTAAAGACCAAACCTGCAGTACGTCGGACACAATCGTCCTCCTGATACTGCAGGTTAAATAAGTTTTAATCTGATTCTTATCTGCCCGCGGGCATCTAGCCGTTATTTGTCCGCTCCCTCCTGAATGATTATATCAACCCGCCACTGCATGGCCTTCCCCGCTCATATCCGCATTACTGTAACCGTCCTCACCGTGCAGGGACAGATCCAGACCGGCTTCTTCTTCCTCCTCGCTGACGCGCAGGCTGGTAAATAAGCTGATGGCTTTAAGTACGGCATAGGTCATCAAAGCGGCAAAAACATAAGTTGCCACCACCCCAATGCTTTGCACCAGAAGCTGCCCCGGATTGCCGGCCAGAAGACCGTCCATGCCTGCCGGATTGATGGCTGTGGAGGCGAAGATTCCGGTTGCCAAAGCCCCCCAGGTTCCGCCGACCCCGTGTATGCCGAAAACATCCAGAGCGTCATCGTAACCGAACTTCTCTTTCATTTTGCTGACCGCCAGGTAGCATAAAGGTCCTACTACCAAACCCATGGCGATAGCCGATAGAGGACTGACAAAACCCGCCGCCGGGGTGATGGCGACCAGGCCGGCTACCGCACCGCTGACCGCGCCAAAAACGGTGGGTTTGCCATGATGCAGCCATTCCGCCGCCACCCAGGATAAG
>NZ_DCEA01000070.1:11929-16580 GCF_002316705.1 Syntrophomonas sp. UBA1041 | reverse complement strand
CCGCCAGTCAAATCTACACCATGTTAAAAGAGTATCCGGGACACATTACCGTCAAAATCGAGGGGCTTGCTGCCAGTGCGGCTTCGGTAATCGCCATGGCGGCGGACGAGGTTCACATGTCTCCGGTAGCCATGATGATGATCCATAACCCCGCCACCGTCATATTCGGGGAAATATCTGACCTTAAAAGCGGTATTGCCATGCTGTCAGAGGTTAAAGAAAGCATCATCAATGCCTACGAGCAGAAAACCGGTTTATCAAGAGCCAAAATTTCGCACATGATGGATGCCGAAAGCTGGTTTAATGCCTGGAAAGCAGTGGAGCTGGGCTTTGCCGACAAAGTCTTATACACAACCGAAGAACACCTAAACGAGCCGCCCAGTGCGGCTTATCTTTTTGACAAAATGACGGTTACCAACGCGCTGGTAAGAAAGTTTCCGCTGCCCCAGGTTAATAACCCTAAACCGCCGACCGGCACCCCGCTCAGCTACCTGGAAAAGCGGCTCAGCCTATTAAAACATTAGAATGGGAGGAATAACCATGAGCAAAATCTTAGAACTGCGTGAGAAAAGAGCCAAAGCCTGGGATGCCGCTAAAGCCTTTCTGGACAGCAAGCGCGGCGCTGACGGGCTCCTTTCCGCCGAGGACGTTGCCACCTATGAAAAGATGGAAGCCGATGTGGTGAATCTCGGCAAAGAAATCGATCGGCTGGAGCGTCAGCAGGCATTGGACGCGGAGCTTAACAAGCCCGTCAATACACCTATTACCGGTAAGCCCGGGCAGCCCAACCCTGAGAATAAAACCGGCCGGGCCAGTGACGAGTACAAACGAGCCTTCTGGAACGCCATGCGTAGCAAGACAGCGGGCTACGAAGTATTAAACGCGCTGCAGGTGGGAACCGATTCCGAGGGAGGCTACCTGGTGCCGGACGAGTTCGAGCGTACCCTGGTCGAAGCTCTGCAAGAAGAAAACATCTTCCGCACCATGGCCAAGATCATCCAAACTGCCAGCGGCGACCGCAAAATACCGGTCGTAGCATCCAAAGGAACCGCCTCCTGGGTGGATGAAGAAGGTGCTATCCCGGAATCAGACGATGCCTTTGGGCAGGTTTCCATAGGGGCGTACAAGCTGGCCACCATGATCAAGGTATCCGAGGAATTGTTAAATGACAGCGTCTTTAATCTGGAGTCATATATCGCCCGGGAATTTGCCCGCAGAATCGGTGCCAAGGAAGAGGAATCCTTCTTCATCGGTAACGGAACCGGCAAGCCGACCGGGATTTTCAATGCTACCGGCGGAGCGGAACTGGGTGTAACTGCCGCTTCAGCAACGGCAATTACGGTGGATGAGATCATGGATCTGTTCTACAGCCTTAAGTCCCCTTACCGCAAAAACGCCGTATTCGTGATGAATGATTCCACTGTCAAAGCCATCAGAAAATTAAAGGACGGCAATGGCCAGTACCTGTGGCAGCCCTCCATTTCTGCCGGACAACCGGATACGATTTTAAATCGTCCGGTCAAGACTTCAGCCTATGTACCGACAATTGCGGCAGGGGCTAAAACTATCGCTTTCGGCGATTTCGGCTACTACTGGATTGCTGATCGGCAAGGCCGCTCCTTCCAAAGGCTGAACGAGCTTTATGCGGCAACCGGTCAGGTAGGATTTAAGGCAACCCAGCGGGTGGACGGCAAGCTGATTCTCTCTGAAGCCATCAAGGTACTTAAGATGAAAGCGTAGGTGTGAGTTATGAGCAATGTAAAAAACTACACTGAGCAAGGCGGCGAGAAAACCGTCATTGGCGGATCGCTTGAGATTGCGGCCAGCGGCAAGCTGACAATTGCGGAAGGTGCAACAATTGAAGGTATCTTATCCGTCCCGGTGGTTGATGCCCTTGACTCAACCTCAGCGACCAGCGCCCTGTCGGCTAAACAGGGCAAGGTTTTAAATGATGCTATAGCTGCCAAGACCGCTGCCAATCAGGCCGACAGTATTGCAGCCGAGGTGGCCGAACTGGTGACCGACTTCAATGCCCTCCTCGCTAAGCTTAAAGCTGCAGGACTTATGGCAGCCGAGTAATGAAAGGCGGTGGGCGTATTGGTGCTTTCTTTGGAGGAAGTAAAACTGTATCTAAAAGTAGACGGTGATGAAGACAATACGCTCATCACCAATCTCATAGGTGCCGCCGAGGAGCTCTGCCAGGACATTCTGCGCTTTCCCCTGACCGAATTTACCGAGGTGCCGGAAACAGTTAAACAAGCCCTACTCTATGCTATCGGCAATCTTTATGAACTACGGGAAGCAGTCGACATGAAAGCATTAATTGAGTTTATGACCAGGCTCCTATTCGCCTACCGCCGAGAAGGGTGGTAATTATGAAGAAGCGCGATTTAATGGGTCAGATGCGGCAGCGTATTACCTTGCAGGCCAAGACTATCACCAAATCAGAAGGCATCCCCCTGGAAAACTGGACTACAGTAGCCACAGTGTGGGCAGCAGTGTCGGACATATCGGGTAAAGAATATTTCCAGGCGGGAGCCTTGCAGTCGGAAGTCACCACCCGGATTAAAATCCGCTACCGAACCGGGCTAACTACTTCCATGCGGGTACTATATGGCTCCCGGGTATTTCAAATTCTGTCGGTAATCGATAAGGATGAGCGGCACCATGTAATAGAACTGATGTGCAAGGAGGTGATCCCCGGTGGCGGGTAATCTGACCCTGGAAGGTATGGATGAGATTTTAGATAGGCTAAAGGAACTGGGGCAAAGAGCCGCTCCGGTAGAGAACCAAGCCCTCTATGCCGGGGCCAAGATCGTCCAGGAAAACGCCAGCCAAAAAGCGCCGCGCAGTTTAGAGGCAAAGGAGCATCTGGCCGACAATATCGTGATTTGCGAACCAAAGCAGGATGAAAGCGGCAAATACGTGGAGGTGGGGCCAAAGGCTCCCTTTTTTTATGGCAAATTTCTGGAGTACGGCACCTCCAAGATGACCGCCCGCCCTTTCATGGGTCCGGCCCAAGCCGAAAGCAAAAAACAGGTGCTGGAAACCATCAGGCAGACCCTGAAAGCGGGGCTTGACCTATGATCAATGTCAAACCGGAAGTCCTGGCGGCTTTGGAGGAAAACACAGATTTACTGGCTTTATTGGGCGGGGCTCATATCTACCAGCTGAAAGCACCGGAGGGCTTAGATAAATACATTACTTTGTTTGAGTTAACTAATTTCGATTCCGCCTGGGCAGACGGCACTGCTTTTGTGGCTGAGGTGCACCTGCAAGTGGATGTGTGGGTAAAAGCAGCCAGCACCTCCCCTATTGCCGCCGAGGTGGACAAAATCATGAAATCATTAGGCTTTAAAAGAACTAGCAGCGCTGATCTTTATGAAGACGATACCGGAATTTATCATAAAGCGCTCAGGTATGTGACTGAGCGGGAAGTTGAAGGAGGTTAAAAAATGGCAGGGGTACAAGTAGGCTTAAACAGCCTGTATTACGCGGTTCTTACCAGCGATACGCCTTTAGCAACGACATATAACAGCCCGGTGGCCATAGCCGGGGCTATCAACGCCAAAATAAGTCCCAAGAGCAACACAGAAACCCTGTACTGCGACGACGGGCCTGATGAAACCGTTACCTCGCTGGGAGAAATCGATGTGGAGTTTGAGACTAAAGATATTGACCTCAACACCCAGGCGGTCCTTTTGGGACACAGTGTCACTGGCGGGGTGCTGATCAAAAAGTCAACCGATACCGCGCCTTATGTGGCTTTGGGGTTCAAGTCCAAAAAGAGCAACGGCAGCTACCGCTATGTATGGCTGTATAAAGGGAAATTCGCCCTGCAGGAGCAAGAGTACCAGACTGCGGAGGATAAGCCCAAATTTCAGACCCCCAAAATCAAGGGGACATTTATCAAACGCACCTTTGACAACGCCTGGCAGAAGATCGGCGATGAGGATCATCCCGATTGGACAGCTTCAACCGGCACAAATTGGTTCACGGCGGTGGACGGAGCGGCCCCCGCCCCTTTGACGGTGACAATAAGTCCGGTGGATGGTTCCAGCGGAGTGGCAGCAGACGCTAACCTGACCTGGACCTTTGCCAACGCCATCCAGGCTACCGATGTAACCGCCGCTAATTTTATCTTATTAAAGGCTGATGATGGGTCCTTAGTTGCCGGAGTCCTTGGTATCGATTCAGAACACAAGGTGGTGACTTTCAATCCGGCCAGCAATTTGGTCCCGGGCGCGGATTACATCATGGTATGCACGCAGGGTGTCAGAGATATTTACGGCCAAAACCTGGCCAATGCTTCAATCGGCAGCTTCACCACCGCCGATTAAACCAATCGGGGCGGTTTTTGTACCGCTATCACACAGGGAGGGATATCGATGGAGAACCCCAAGATTACTCTTAAAGGAAAGACATACACCGCACCGCCGCCCAAGGTCAAACTCTGGCGCGAAGTGACCAAATTCAAGGATAAATTCGGCGATAAAGAGCAAGGCGATGAGGAAGCTCTAAGCGAGATGGAACGCCTGATCGCTGCTGCCTTTAATCACCCGGAAATTACCGCTGAGGTTATTGAAGAAGAACTGGACCTGGATGAGTTTGTCCCTCTCTTTTACCAGATTGCCAGTTGGGTGGCCGAGGC
>NZ_DCEA01000070.1:5345-11745 GCF_002316705.1 Syntrophomonas sp. UBA1041 | reverse complement strand
CTAAGCCAGCTGTCGGCTTATCAAATGGTGGTGTATTTCTATTTGAGCTTGGCCCAAAGCTACCACTGGCTCCCGGAACAGATTGACGCCATGACGCTCGATATGTTCTGGGATCTGCTCATTGTTGGCTCTGTAGTTAACGAAGCTGAAAACAATCCAAGCGGGTACATTGATGATATTTGGTAAGGGGGTGAAAACAGTTGGCTGAAACCATCGGTGAACTGCTGGTCAAAGTTGGTCTGGACAACACCGGCTTTAATCAGGGCATGAAAGAATTGGATCAGTCGCTTAAGCTGGCCAGAGCTGAATTTCAGGCAGCCGCCGCCAAGATGGGCGATATGGGCAGCGCCGCCGACCAACTTAAATTAAAAGTTGAATACTTAAACAAGCAGGCTGAGGTGCAAAGGCAAAAAGTTGCCGCCTTAAAAGATGCCTATGACAAAGCGGCGGGCAGTACCGAGCAGGATGCGGTCGCGGTGGAAAAACTGCAGATTAAAATGCTGCAGGCCGAAAAGGTTCTGGCCAATATGGAACACTCCCTAAAAAATACGGCCAAGGAACTGGAACTGCAAGCTTCCGCCTGGACCAAGCTCTCTAAAAAGGCCGAAGAAGCAAGCCAGAAATTAAAAGCAGCGGGCAGCAGCATCACCAGTGCCGGTCAGGGAATGTCCCTGGCGGTTACCGCACCGCTTGCAGCCGCCGGAACCGCTGCGGTGAAACTGGCCTCAGATACCAATGAAGCTCTAAACAAGGTGGAAGTAGCTTTTCAGGATAACGCTGAAGGCGTTAAGAACTGGAGCGATACCACCCTGGAACGCTATGGCATCGCCAGGGGCACTGCCCTGGATATGGCTGCTACCTACGGGGACATGGCTACCAGCTTGGGGCTTAACACTGCGCAGGCAGAAGAAATGAGCAAGACTCTGGTGGGCTTGGCCGGAGATCTGTCCAGTTTTAAGAACATCAGCATCGACATAGCGGATACCGCTTTAAAGTCGGTATTTACCGGCGAGACCGAATCTTTGAAAGAATTAGGCATTGTTATGACCCAGGCCAACCTGCAGGAATACGCCTACAGCCAGGGGATTAAAAAGAAGATCCAGGATATGAATCAGGCGGAGCAGACCCAACTCAGGTACAACTATGTCCTGGCCATGACCAAGAACGCCCAGGGGGATTTCGAGAGAACCGGGGCGGGAACGGCTAACCAGATGCGGGTTTTCTCCGAAAGCATAAAAGAGCTAGGGGCTACCATGGGACAGCATATCCTGCCGGTTATAACCCCATTAATCCAGAGATTAAATGAACTGGTGCAAAGATTCGGTGCTTTAAGTCCCAGCGCCCAAAAAACCATTCTGGTTGTGGCCGGGGTGGCTGCCGCCATAGGCCCGGTTGTCCTCATTATCGGTCAGCTGGTCACCGCCGCCGGGGCCATCTCCGGGGTAGTTGGTACAGCTGCAGCCGCTATCGCCAGCGCCGGTGGGGTTACCGCAGCTTTGGGGGCGTCTTTTTCCGCCTTAACCGGTCCTATTGGTATCGCCGCAGCCGTTATTGCCGGGCTAATCTTAGCTATCAAAGAGCTTTGGCAGAACAATGAAGGATTTCGTAACATGGTCAAGGAAATCTGGGCGGATATTGGGAACATTATCGCCAAAGCCGGAACCGCCATTAAAGTGTTCTGGGACAATTGGGGTAAAGATATCACTGTGGTATTTACCAATATCTGGAACATTATCAAGGCGGTATTTCAGACTGCGGCGGAAGTGATTGTAAACGCCTTCGGCTTTTTCCTGGATGTCTTGCAGGGAGACTGGCAAGGGGCCTGGGAGCATATCAAAGACATTTTTATCTCCCTGTGGAATGGGATTAAGACAGTGGTGGTCAACGCTTTCGAGGGTCTAAGAACCTTGCACAACACTCTGCTGGAAATCGGAGCTCATATTATTCAGGGCCTTATTGACGGGATTAAAGGCCGGATTGAGAGAGTCAGGGAGATCGCCGGAGAAGTTGCCGAAACCGTAAAAAACAGGATCAAAGAAGCCCTCTCCATCCGCTCCCCCTCCCAGGTGATGCGCGAATACGGCCTTAATATCAGCGAAGGCTTGAGTACAGGTATGCAAGACGGATTGTCCTTTGTAGAAGGATCGGTATCCGACATTATTGCCACCTTGGTCGATATGAAGAACAGCCTGGAAAAAATAACGGCTGAAACCAATGCCAAGCTGCTGGAAGCGGAAAAAGAGTACGCCGACCAGTGCCGCGAAATCAAAAGCAAACTGGCCCAGGATGAAATCGCTTTGCAGCAGGAACTGTCCGATAAATTAGCCGCTATTACGGCAGCAGGCTTAGAGAAAGAAGCCCAGGCCATCGAAGCTTTTGAGCAGAGCTATGCAGCCAAGGTGGAGTCCATCAAAAACCAGATCGGGCTTTTTGATGAAGTGAAGCCACAAAAAGTATCAGGCAAGTCCTTGCTTGGTAATCTGGAGGACCAGGTTAGTCAGTTCGACAACTGGCAGGCCAACTTAAAGTCACTGGCCGCCAAAGGGGTTGACGAGGGGCTGATTGACGAACTGCGGCAGATGGGAGTCAAGGCGGCTCCTCAGGTCGCGGCGTTAAATACCTTGACAACTGATGAGCTGAATAAATATGTAGGCCTTTGGAAAACCAAAAACGCCCAGGCCCGGGCGGAAGCCAATATCGAGATGCGCCAGGCCCGGGTTGAACTAGGCCAGCGCTTAAGTGAGATCAGGCAGGAAACCCAGAATCAACTGGCCCAGCAGACTATCGAAATGCAGAACAAACTCATGGAAATGAAAGCCAAGGCCGATGAGGAGCTGGCCAAGTACAAAAAGGCCTGGGAGGAAAAGAACGGAGAAATTAAAAAGAACGCCGCCGAAACCATCGCCACCATCGAAAAGAAGTATGAGGAAATAGTCAAGAAATCGGCCGGGTACGGCATCCAGGCCATGAGTGAGTTAATCCGAGGCATAAGGTCCAGGATGAGTGCCTTGCAAAGTGTCATGGATGAAGTGCGAAGCATAATGGGCTCAGGCATGGACCCCAATCAGCGCAACTCCCCCTCTTTAGTAGACAAGATAAAAATCGGGGTGGCTGATATAACGGCCGCCTATAGCAGCTTAAAAAATAATTTAAGAGGTCTTGACTTTAAGAGTGCTTTAGCAGGAGTTGCCCCTTTAGCCTTGGGTACGGTTGCCGCTAATACAACCAGTAACAGCTCGACCACCATCAACAAAATCAATATAACGTTCAATGGCGGCACCGCCGATGTGGGCGAACAGATTTACCGGACGCTCTTGGCCAAGGGGGTGCGTTTCAGTGGCTAAAAGCCTTAAGATTGCCGGGATGGAGCGCTGGCCGGACTATCGCCGGGGGAGCCTTAATATCAGCCAAATCCTTACCAGTCAGGTAGACAGCTGCTCGTTTTTGGTTAAGGGATCAAAACCTTTTGAGGGCAGTGAAGTCATCATCGAGGATAGCGGTCTTACAGAGCCTCGGCTCTTTGCCGGGACCATCGACCGGGTGGAACTGATGAACTATAAGGCTCCGCTGGTGTGGCAAGTGGACTGCCAGGACTATACCCTGCAGATGGATAAAAAGCTGGTGGTGGAAACTTATCTGGGCTTAAATGCCGACACCATTGTACGCGACATCCTGCTTAAATATTGTCCAGGTTTTTCGGCGGCGGGGGTAGCCAGCGGCGCACCGGTAATCGAGTCTACCGGCACCGAATTCAACTACAAAATGCCGTCGGAATGTATGAAATGGCTGTGCGACTATATCGGCTGGCAGTGGTATGTGGACTACTACAAGGTGGTCCATTTTTTTGATCCTGCCCAAATGGGAACTTCTGCTCCCATGACCTTGCAGCCCGGGGGTCGGTTTAGCAATTTTAAAGTAAGTATCGACCACCAGGGACTGCGCAACCGCATATATGTCCTGGGCGGCAGCATGCTGTCCGATCCGCAGACCATCGAATGGAAGGCAGACGGTGCGGCTCGCATCTGGGTGCTCCCCTGGCTTCCTAATGAATGTAGCTTGCAGGTGGGCGGTACTGTGAAAAGCGTCGGTGTTGAGGGTGTGGATGAAGAAGATGCCAAGGATTATCTGGTAAACCTCGGCGACGGCTACCTGCGCTGTTCAGCTGATACTGATACGCCCGAGAGTGGCGTGACCATTTCGCTTACCGCCCGGCAAAGCATTGATGTTATTACCGTGGTAGATGATTTGGCCAGCCAGGCTTCCATTGCCGTCCTGGAAGGCGGTGACGGAGTGTATGAGCACTATATCAAAGACGATACCCTGATCACCATTGAAGCAGCTGAAGCGGCCGGAAATGCCGACCTTAGGGAATGGGCTAATCCTAAGACCAGCGGCAGTTTCATCACCACAGTGCCGGGATGGGAACCGGGACAGTTAGTAAGCATTGAGCTTCCTGAAAGAGGTGTGAACGCAGTTTTCCTGGTACAAAAAGTGACCATCTCCTTAAGTGAAGCTGGTCTTTGGATATACACCATAGAATACGGCGGGCGGCTCTTAGGGATAGCCGATTTTCTAAAAGCCCTGGTCTCCGCCCAGCAGAAGAAAAAAATGAACGACACCAAACTGATCCATAAGTTCGTTTATGGAATTGAAGCCATCGCGATAAAAGACGCGCTGCTTACAACGGGCAGAAACCGGCCCTGGCTGGTCGAGAGCTGTGCAAGCAGCGCGGTGATGATAGGAGGTTGATATAATGGCTGGCGGATATATTCAAGTCCCGCCCGACAGCACCGGCAAAAAGCTAAACGCTCGCTACCGGGCGATTGAAGGCACGGCGGGCTATGAGCAATATGTGGCCCTGCAGGGTCTTCCTACCTTTTATTGTTTAGCGCCCAGCGTGGCCCTGGCACAGAACAAGCACTTATTTTCCATATATAACGATGCGGGCAGCGGGTATTTAATCCGGGTACCCCGGCTGTCCATTGTCAACATGTCACTGACATCGGTTTCCGGCGTAGGGGTGGAACTGGATTTTATGCGTACCACCAGCCAAAGCGGCGGTACGGTTATAACTCCGCAAAAAGCTGACACGGCGGATGTTAACCTGACAGCGGCTATTCACATTGCTACCGGGGCCACCATTGCTGAAGATGCCTTGCTGTGGCCGGTGACTCTTAATAACGATGAAATTCCCCTGACCCTTAATGCCACTCCTTTGCTGGATTTCAATATGATACCCCGGGGAATGGACGTTAAGCCTTTATGTATACGGCCAGGAGAAGGTTTCAGTGTCAAACAGATAACCAACACCAGTGTCGGCCTATGGTCAATACTGGCGGTGATTACAGCTGAAAATGTCGCATAGGAGGTTAGGCTATGGCTATGATATGGGAAATGCACAAGTGGGGTCTTGAACACATCCCGCAACCGGAAAGCCAACCTGTACCCACTATTGGCAGCCTGGCCCGCATCTATCCCCAGACCCAAGCTATGTCATTGCCTAGGGGGTTGCAGATATCAACAAGTATTGATAGCAGCCAATGGAGTGACTGGGCGGATGTGGACTTTTCCGAAGCTGTAACAGTACCTTTCCCGGGCTTTATCAAATTCAGAGCCTATCAAAAAGCCAACGTGCAGGTCTTTAACTACAAATCGCCAGATGAAGCCGACTCGCTGGTTGGCCTAACGGTGGTATTAGGCCAGTATGGGGTGGTGACATGAAAGATACTATCAGCCTTAAATCAGAATGGTATTTGGAATACGGGGACGGCAAAATTATCGGCCCTTTAAAAAACTATGTTACCAGCGCAGGTCTAAATATAGCCGCCCAGAAGTTGGCCGGACTCTCCAGCCCCTATCTCGTTATTGGTGATGATACGACCGAAGGGGATACCATATCCGAAGTTTGCCGCAAGGCGGTATCGGTGGTGACCCAATCCGGCAACATGATCCGCTTAAGGACGGTACTCTTGGCTGGAGAAGGCAACGGGCAGCACCAAAAGACCTGTATCTTTACCGACGCCAGCGATGCACCCGGTTCAGGCATTATGTTTAACCTCTTAAAAGTTCCCTGGGGCAAGGAAAACCAGATGATTTTGACAGTGGAATGCAGGCTTACTCTGCAGTAGGGGGTGATTTTTGTGTTGTTTGCAGCTGAAAGCGGCCGAACCGTAATCGATGAGAACCTGGCTAATGCTGCTATGATAATGCAGGAATTCTCGCATATTTATGAAGGCACCGCTTTTGGTGGCAAAACCGGAGCGGGCATTGCTGAATTTGACTGTGCCGGATATGACCATGCGGTGCGTTTTAAAGCCGATGCCGCTGCCGCTATCGCGAGAGTGACCTTTGAAATTATCAAGCATGGTCAGGGTGCTGATCTCTTGGTCGAACTGCGGGA
>NZ_DCEA01000070.1:0-5283 GCF_002316705.1 Syntrophomonas sp. UBA1041 | reverse complement strand
TTTAAAGCCGATGCCGCTGCCGCTATCGCGAGAGTGACCTTTGAAATTATCAGGCATGGTCAGGGGGCTGATCTCTTGGTCGAACTGCGGGACGGCTTTAATCCGGACGGTTCAACAGCGGGTTCGTTGCTCAGATTCATGGTGTTGCCCAAAGAGTTTATTCCCCCCAGCAAGGGATATTTCAGCATCCCTATAGATATATCTGACTTGGTGAGCGGCGCTTACTACTGGCTGATCATTAAAAAAGCCGGGGATGCTGATAACCATTTCCACCTACATGGGGAAACCATACAAGACTCCTTATACCCCACTTACAAAAGAGCGGGAAACAGCGGAGCCTGGACAGCAGAGAACGCCATCCACTTTGAGGTATATAACGGGGAAACGGGCAACCTTTTACATGGCATCTACGGCTACAACGCCGTTACCTGGCTTATATGGGACGGCGATCTAATTGCCAAAGCCTACCGGTACCTGCCCCCTGCTTCCGGTTTTATAGGCGGGGTCAGACAGATCAAGACCTATCAATGGTCAGGCGAAATATTAAAACGGGGGGTGGTGTAATGTTTGGCTCAGAAGAAATTCTGGCTTTTATCCGCAGACAGGTCGGAGTAAGGAACGATGCTGCTGATCCGGCGGGTAGCTTGCATGCCAAAATCGGCAACCTTAAAGAAGTTTTGCAAAACTATATAAAGAACTACACCATCATGCAATTAAGCACTATATCATCAAACACTAGCGGCTGGAACAGTACTGAACAAAGTGTAACCATTTCCTACAATGGCGCAGGTATATTGCAAAACATATATATACAAGCCAGCGGTTCGTCCTCATGGACCAGTAGATGCCGGGCTACCGTAACAGTTGACGGAATGGACCTACCTGCCTTTGGTTCTGTGAATGGTAGTGTAGCCTGGGGAGCGTCTGATGTTTTTTTGTTTGCTGATTCAACGGGAAAACTCAATGTAATTGACAACAGGACCAATTTAGCTATCCCCTTTCGGTCTTCCCTATCTGTCACCATATATTTTTCTGTTTCCAGTGGGGGCGGCGGATCTATGGTTGGCAAGCTGGAAATCTACAGGTATTAACGAAGGGAGGCAGACTTATGTTTTTGGTATATAACAAGAACGACGGTTTAGTAGTGCAAGCATCTGAGACTGAACCGGTGCTGGCTACGGGACAGGACTATATCTTTGTCCATGACCCTGAACTTAATTTATCCAATTATGAAGCTATGCGGGTTATTGCTAAAGAAGGCTGTCATTTGGAGCTAAAGCCCACTGCCGAATGGCTGGGTAGAGTAAACGGCAGCAGTAATATCACGCTGGATGAGAAAGTTGCCAGGTTGGAACATTACACCCTGGTACTGATGGAGGCTGTAGCCAAACTTTCGGAGGCAAATCCCAGCACGGTCAGCACTGATTTGATGGCTGAATTGGTGCTGGCAGGAAGGAGAACCATTGATCAGGTGCCAACTGATATACAAAAGGAAGTGTCAGGCAGGATTACATCAGCTATCGAATAATCGGCAGCTTAAGTTATTTTTCAGAATGGGCCTTGGGGCTCTTTTTTATTACCAATTTTAAAAGGAGGACTAACAATGAAAAGCTCATTTCAAATCGCCTTAACAGCCTTTGGCGGCTGGCTAGGCTGGGTCTTGGGAGGTTGGGACGGCTTTTTGTACGCACTGATCACCCTTGTGGTTTTCGATTACCTGACCGGCGTCATGTTAGCAGTATTGGAAAAACGCCTGTCCAGCGAGGTCGGTGCCAGGGGCATCTTTAAGAAAGTGCTGATTTTTGCCCTGGTGGCAGTCGGTCATATTATAGACACTCAGGTTATAACAAACGGCAGTGCTGTCCGCACCGCGGTCATCTTCTTTTATTTATCCAACGAGGGGATCAGCATTCTGGAAAACGCTGCCAAGATAGGGTTGCCTATTCCGGAGAAACTCAAGCTGGTTCTCCAGCAGTTGAACAAGGAGGAAAAAAGCGATGGCTAGATTATGTTTTGACTATGGGCACGGCGGCAGTGACCCGGGAGCCGTATATATGGGGAGAAAGGAATCCGAGGATGTATTAAGTCTGGGGAGATCGGTAGCGGAAATATTGAAGCGTCATGGAGTGGCTGTTGATGAGACCAGGACGGCGGATGTTAGCTTAAGCCTCAAAGAACGAAGCGATTTTGAGAACAGGGGTACTTATGATTTTTTCATATCCTTTCACCGGAACGCTTTCAAGCCGGAACAAGCCGCCGGGGTTGAAACTTACACTTATTTAAACCCTGGAGCCAAGTCCAAGGGGCTGGCTGAAAAGATACAAAGCGCCCTGAAAAAGGTTGGCTTTGTTGATCGGGGGGTAAAAACTGCTAATTACCAAGTCTTAAGAGAAACCAAGGCTCCTGCAGTACTAATTGAAATCGGCTTTATTGATAACAGCCAGGACAATGCCCTGTTTGATGCCAAGAGAGATGAAATTGTCAAAGCAGTTGCTGGCGCTATCCTTTCCCAACTGGGGTTAGCATACATAGAAGAAAGCAAGAATGGTCTGGAAGGAGCTTTGGAGGTGCTGGTCAGAAACGGCATACTTAAATCCCCTGAATACTGGCTGGAAAATGCCCGAGCGGGTAAAACCGTTAAGGGAGAATATGCCGGACTACTTATTGAACGAATGGCTGAATATATTTCGTCTCAACAACATTGACTGCTATTATTCTGAAGCAACCGCCCGTGGAGCAACTCGCTCTGCGGGTTTTTTCTTTTTGCTGGGGTTCGACTCCCGCTAGTTTTTCGCATATCGGTGGGAGGTAATGACGGTAAAACATTCTTGATACCGTCCGATTCTTGCTCCTCCTGCGGCTTATACCGAAGGCTTTTGAGGTTTGCCTTCGGAGGAGGTATTGTAATGACACAACAGCAAAAAGAGAAAATCATTAAAATGCGACGGAACGGTTTTAGCTATTCCAGAATATCGACAGCTCTTGGTATTTCGGAAAATACGGTGAAGTCATTCTGCCGCAGGAACAACCTTGGTAGTGCTTATACTGGATTCGGCGTTCAGAAGGACGGGATTTTCTGCCGACAGTGCGGAACCCCTCTTACCCAGACCGCTGGTGTGAAGCAAAAACTGTACTGTTCGGATAAATGCCGCATGGCTTGGTGGAACGACCACCCGGAGGCCGTCAACCGCAAAGCCATCTATATTTTTACCTGCCCTATCTGTAACCGTGAGTTTGAGAGCTACGGAAACAAAAATCGTAAATACTGTTCCCGCGCCTGCTACGGCAGGTCAAAGGCGGTGCAGCATGAGTAAGGCATTAGCAGTCATCCACTATACAGCCACCATGGCAGTTTTCAAAAAATGGCTTGCAGCGGGCATTATCCGCGAAGATGAATTGATAAAAATTGAGACAACTATCGCTGAAAAATATGGGCTTTCCGAGCGCAGTATATATCGCCAAAAGGCTTGATAATATGGGCGTTTCGAGCGAATATGTCATAACGAAAGGAGGCCCTTATGGAAAGAATAGTTAAGAAAATATCACCTTCGGTGTTACCCCTTCCGGCAAGATTACGGGTAGCCGCCTATGCCCGTGTCTCATCCGGAAAAGATGAAATGCTTCATTCCCTTGCGGCTCAGGTCAGCTATTACAGCAGCCTCATTCAGCAACGACCGGATTGGCAATACGCTGGTGTATACGCCGACGAGGCACTGACGGGCACCAAAGACACTCGTCCGGAATTTCAGCGTCTAATTGCCGACTGCAAGGATGGCAAGATTGACCTGATCATTACAAAATCGATATCACGTTTTGCCCGCAACACGGTAACACTTCTTGAAACAGTGCGGGGATTAAAACTGCTCGGTGTTGACGTTTATTTTGAAGAGCAGAATATTCACTCCATGAGTGGGGATGGAGAACTCATGCTAACCATCCTGGCATCCTATGCTCAGGAGGAAAGCCGTTCGGTCAGTGAGAACTGCAAGTGGAGGATTCGCAAGCGGTTTCAGCAAGGTGAGATTGTAAACCTGCGTTTCATGTATGGGTATCGAATCAATAATGGTCAAATTGAAATCGATCAGGAACAGGCCGAAATCGTTCGAATGATCTACGCCGATTACATAAAAGGCCTGGGATGCGATCGAATTGCTGCCAAGCTGCGGGAAATGGGTGCGCGAACGTTCAGCGGCAGACAGTGGACAGCAAAGCGAGTCCTGGCCATCCTAAATAACGAGAAGTATTCTGGCAACGCGCTGCTTCAGAAAAAGTATGTCGCCGACCACTTGTCAAAGAAGCTGGTTTATAACCGGGGAACCTTGCCGATGTATTACGCGGAAGGAACCCATGAGCCAATCATTGACCCGCTCACCTTTCAAAAGGTAAAGGAAATCATGGCTCTACGCCGGGAGAACAGAAATGTCAGGAAAAACCCGGCCAACCGTTACCCGTTTTCGGGTTTAATCTTCTGCCCCCGCTGCGGAAAAAACTACCGGCGGGTAACCTACAAGGGACATGCAGCGTGGAACTGTCCCACCTTCGTCCATTACGGTAAGGACGCCTGCCCAGTGAAGCAAATCCCGGAACCAATCCTAATTTCGCTGACCGCTGAAGTGCTGGGTCTGGCGGAATTTGATGAGGTGGTTTTCCGATCCCAGATCAAGCAGCTGCAGGTGCCGGAAGCCAACAAGGTAATTTATATCTTCCAGGATGGTCGTGAATTTGAAGCTGTCTGGCAAGATCGGTCGCGCAAATCTAGCTGGGACGACAAAAAGAAACAGCAGGCGCGGGAAAGGGCGCTTGCCTACCAAAGGGGAGATTTGAAGTGAAACCCGCTCGAGCCGTTACTGTCATACCACCAACCATAAACCGCTTTGCGCCGGAAACGGCTGGTGTGGCCGCAAGAAAAAGAGTAGCTGCATATGCCCGCGTTTCAACAGATTCTGAGGAACAGCTTACCAGCTACGAAGCCCAGGTAGACTACTACACCAAGTACATCAACGAACGTGCTGATTGGATATTTGCCGGGATCTACACCGATGAAGGTATCAGCGCCACCAATACCAAAAAGCGCGATGGGTTTAAGCAGATGGTCGCCGATGCACTGGACGGGAAAATCGATCTGATTGTTACCAAATCAGTCAGCCGCTTTGCGAGAAACACAGTTGATTCTCTGGTTACGGTTCGCCAGCTAAAAGAAAAAGGCGTTGAGGTTTATTTTGAAAAGGAGAACATTTACACGCTGGACAGTAAGGGAGAACTTTTAATCACCATTATGTCCAG
>NZ_DCEA01000062.1:21151-25402 GCF_002316705.1 Syntrophomonas sp. UBA1041 | reverse complement strand
AGTGATCTTGACCCATTCGGGCAATTCCACAGTCAGGTCGCGGTTTTTGAGCAGGGTGTTGGCTACATTCTCGGTGATGGTGATGGTATCGGTCTTCTGCTCGAATTTACCTGCCACCAGTTCGTTCACTTCGTCAACATCAGTTGCAACGCCCCAGTCCACATAATTTGCGATGACCAGGTCGCCGTCAAAAACTTCACCGTTTTCGTCATCAACCTTGATGCCCACTTCTACTTCGCCTAATGCTGCAGAGCGGCTGGGATTAACGGCAGAAGCGATATAAATGGTTCCGCGCTGGTCACTGCCCGGAGCGGTGAATTCGATGGTCAGCTCACGGCCGTCAACATCCCAATCAGACGGATCCAGAGTTACGCCGCTAAAACCGCCGCTGAAGCTGATATCTATGCCGCTTTCCACCCAGCTGAAGTTGCTGGGAAGTTTAACGACGACTTTAGCATCGCCATATACAGTGCCAACTGCAGATTCTCTCAGCTGGATGACGCCAGCCTTGTTGCTGGAGTTTCTGCTGATCTTTTTGACTGAGTCAACTGTTGCGGTCATGTCGCCTTCAGCAACCCGGGCAAAATTGTAGGAGCCTTCGGTTACAGCAGAATCCAGAGCTTCTACGGTTACAGCCACGGTGCCGGTGGCGCCGTCAATTTCAAAAGAAAGGGGAATAACTATAGCGTCTTCGCCAGTAGTCATACCTTTCATGGTGACTTGAACAACACTGCTGGATATCTTTTTGGTATTGGCCTTAGTTCCACTGGTAGAAGTCATGTCGTTAGTCCATTTTACCCCACTGGGCAGAGTCAGTTCGAATACGTCACCATTTTGAAAATGAGTGTTAAAACCATCTTCTTGAAGGGTCAGCTCGATGCCGGATCCAGTGGATGGAGTCACATAGTCATCAGATACACTGATGATCTTGTTAATACTATTGTCGGATTTGGCCTGTGCTACGCCAACGCCTACAAACATGGTTGCCAGCATGGTCAGTACTAATAATAAGGCCAGATGTCTGCTCTGTCTTTTTAGCATTTGTTTACCTCCTTGTTCAAAATTAAGTGCGGGAAATAAGTGACAGAAACTCTACTCTGTCTTGAGGTGATCATCAATCTGAAAGCTCGCGCTTTACGATTCCCTCCTTTACAGGCCGATCATGGGTTACGGCATTTTTATAACCCGGCATTTTCCGACAAAATGTCGGGTTATCTGTTATATTTAGACAAGTAATCCAGAGAATTTGTTCCCAGCAAGAACAAATTTTTTCATAGTAGAACAGAACAGGCAAGAAGGCCTTATATAAGGTAATAGAGCAAATGGCTGATTCGCTTTCCAGCCTGAGGTTAATAAGGTAAACTGCTTCAAATTTTATTGAAAAGCGGATTTCTAGAACAGCTATTCTCCGCATGCTATAATGGGAAGTACTTAACCTACCGGTGGCGCTGTCAGGCAGAATACAGAATTTTTTATGTGAAATTTGTCAGGAGATCAGCTGTCGGGAATACCATTGAAAAAAAAGTGATTTCAGGGTTGACCCGGGGAACTTTTTTCTTATTGGCTATGTCTAATAAATTAACCAGGCCAGGGTCTGGTTGGACCGGGAGTGTAAATGAGTGTGATTCCGGTAAATGATCTGATCAGGGAAGCCAAAACGGGCAGCCTGGAATCCTTTGAGGAATTGGTCTTGCTCTATCAGGACAGGGTTTTCACCCACTGTGTCCACCTGGCTAATAATAATTACGATGCACAGGATCTAGCCCAGGATGTATTTGTGCAGGCCTTCAAAAATATTCGTTCTTTCAGGGAAGAGGCGGATTTTGGAACCTGGTTGCACCGCATTGCGGTTAACCTGTGGATCAATTGGTGCCGTAAGCAAAAGAAGGCTGTGGTCGTTTCCCTGGATGAGCCTTTGATGTTTGGAGATAATGAACTGAGCCGCGAGCTGGCAGCCAGTCAGGACTCGGCCCTGGAGATTCTGGAGCGCACCGAACTAAACGAGCAGGTGCGGCAGGCATTAAACCGTCTGCATCCGGAGTATAAGGCGGTTTTGGTATTACGTGAGATGGAAGGCTATAGTTACGAGGATATCGCCAGTCTGCTAAACTGCTCCTTGGGAACGGTGAAATCTCGTATAAATCGGGCCCGCAAAGCCTTGTTAAAAGAGATCAAAGCTGAGTAGAAGCGGATGTCAACGAAGAACTGCGATATATACTGTATAAAATATACTGTATAAAAGGCGTGAACACCATGAATTGCAGAGAAGCCAAACAATTGATATCGCCTTACCTGGACGGCATGCTGGAAAGTAAAGAGACTCTCCAGATGCAGTTGCATCTGGATGCATGCAAGCATTGCCGCGACGACTACCGGGCTCTGGCCCAGTTATCCCGTATGTTGCATTCTATGGGCAAGGATATACAACCGGCTCCAGCCGACTTGAAAAATGCGGTGATGCTGGCGGTACAACAAGAAGCCGCCGTCTCTGGGCGTCCCGGGCTCTGGCGGGGCTGGATGCAGAAAACCCGGAAAAAGGCTATACCCGCTGCAGCCGCAGCCGTATTGCTGTTGTTCACCGCCTTAAACGGGTTCATATCCGGTAATCCTGCCTTAGTTCCTATAGCAGTGCATGAAGGGGAACCGTCTGATTCCGTTCCGCCTAATCCTATTAATGACGCCGTAGAGATTCAACCGCCTCCGGCGGAAAACGTGCCGCCAACATCCGGTAAAAACCCGCCGGATGTCCCCAAAGAGATAGCAGAAAATGAAGATCCTCCCGGGAATACTTCAACACTGCCGGCTACCTCTGCACCGGTGTTATTGAGTGTGGAGAACCGCAACATCCTTTCCACTATGCTGATAATTCGCAGTTCAGGCGATCAGAGTACCATTTTTGAGCAGGTACAGTCCATTGCCTCCCCATTTGGGGCCTCTGCTGAGAAGCTGGGGCAGCAGGTCAAGGCAGGAGTCAGCTACAACCTGTTCAAGCTGGTGGTTGAACGGGGTCAGGATAAGGCCTTGATCAGCAGCCTTTCTTCGCTGGGAACGGTGGTCAGCCGCAGCGATGACAAGCAGGATATTTCTCAGGCCTATACACAGGCTCTGGAACAATTCCTCAGCCTGAGTACACAGCGCGGAGAAACCAGTGACCCAGCCAAGCTTAAACAGTTGGATCAGCAAATAGCGGTTTTACAGCAACAGCTGGGTGATTGGAAACAGAAGGCCGGGGCGGTAACCGTGGTATTGTGGATCCAGAATTAATTAAAATGCAATAATTACTTATATTGATAGTAAAGGCCATCTTGTTAGAGATGGCCTTATCTTTTTGACTTTGTCAACAAGCTGGGCAGAGCGAGCGACAGACGCGAAGAGCAAGGCGTTCAATAGGCCCGCAGTCTCCAACGGCATTGATCCCCATTACCGCCTACAGCCTGGATATCAGCAGAACCGCATCTTCACGTGTCGCATAATTCTGCGGCCTGAACACACTCTGCCAGGAACGCGGCCATATACCGCGCTGATAACCTTTAACGATGGCGGACTGAGCCCATTCCGGAGCCAGAAGAATATCCCCGGCGGTGGCGGATTGCGCGCCTCCGCTTGGTTTCTCCAAAAGGCGGTAAGCCCGGTCCATAATTATGGCAATCTCGCTGCGGGTAGCGGCATTATAGGGGCGAAATGAATTATCCTCATATCCTTTAATCAAACCTGCCTGGCGGGCTGCCTCTACCGACCCTTTACCCCACCAGGGAATTTCCGCATCATCGATAAAGCGGGTTTTTGCCCCCTCCGGATTAAGTTCCAGACACCGGGCTATCATCCCTACCAGTTCCAGACGGGTAATGCTGTCATACGGCCTGAAAGCCCCATCATCATCGCCCTGTATGATGCCCCGTTCAGCTAGCTTCACCACCTGCTCCCGCAAGGCACTGTCCTGAATATCCCTGAATCGGGTCGCAGGCGAGTTATAGGGAATGATAAATGCCTCCTGGCGCAATACCGTGCCATTTGCGGTGTTGATAGCCACTGCCTCCACACTGCTCTCCCCTGGATTATGGAGCAGAAGCAAGTTGAAGCGGCCGTCTGCTTCAGGTTTAACCGGAACCCTGCTCTGATCCTGGCGGTATATCACAATTCGATCAGCATCGGTTTCTCCTTGTATAACCAGGGCGCCGTTCAACACTTCAATTTTAACGTTTAATTTCGGCGCAGCGGATCCGGGATTTTTATCTCCCTCAATAGCTGCCA
>NZ_DCEA01000062.1:14180-20960 GCF_002316705.1 Syntrophomonas sp. UBA1041 | reverse complement strand
CAGGGTGGTCACCCGCACCCTGCGGTTCTCGATCATGTCCTCAGGGTTCAGCGCATAGCCTCCGCTGCTCACCAGGGTTGACGGAAGCCACTGGTAAAGGCTTCCATCATCCATAACGAACATCTGGTTTACGGCATCATACCTGACCAGGGTCTTTTCAGCAATTTCAGATGCAGCCGCTTCATCCAGCCTCAATGCTTTGCGGCCGTCTGGTTCCAGGAGTACTCTGACCCAGGCTCCGGGTTCAAAAGCAGGTCTGGACATCATGCTTCCCCAGCGGAAAGATCTGGTTTGCCCGCTTAGCTGACAATTCTGAATCTGGTTGTCTTTATTGAAGAAATAAAGCGTCTGGGTATTTTCATTGAAATAGATCACCCGGCCATAAACTACCCGGCTATAAGCCTGCAGTTGCAGCCACTGCGGAGAACCGGGCAGATGCAGTCCAATAACATAGTCGCCCGCTTGAATTTCCTCGAGGCTCGCCTCAACGCCGTCCCGGTATAACCGGGTGCCGGGAAACAGGCTGTAGGTGACTCCGTTGTTGAGGTCCACAGTTTCGTTCTCCGGGGATATTCGTAGTACTCTGCCGATCACCAGATTGCGCTGCACGGTGAGGTAATTAACCCATCGCGTCTGCGGGGTGATCAGCATCTTGACTTTCATGCCGGGCAGAAGTCCCTCCATGTCGACACTGTCCGCAAATCCGTAGGGAATCGCTTCAGCCATGCTGTCATCCAGGCTGTTGCTGACATTGATGGCTGCACCCGGATACAGCCTGTAGGGCTGGTCATCATTAATCAGCCAGATCTGGCGGGTACTGTGATCGACCTTTTTGATATAACCTTCCGCCGGAGCAGCGGCGGCGTTTGCTTGCCACAGCACTTGATGGAGGGGATTTACCGTTGCATTAATATGGGCTCCGGTTGGAAAGTCATTAGCCTGGTCGATAGCTTTTCCATTTACCAGCACCTGCTGGTATTCCTGCCACTGGCTGTCCAAATAATAGCCGCCTTCTCTGGCCCGGGGGTTGGCCTCCATTATGAGGCTGCCCGATGTTGTGGTCAGCATCTGCACCCCGCTGCTTTCCCATGTCTGCAGGAAAAGATAAGAGCTTTTGTCATTCCAGTATAATTCTCCGCCGGTTCTTGTTTTTGGCTGGCTCGCGGAGGGTATTATTTTGGTCTGATCATAATCCAAAGGCCCCGTATAGGCCTCGCCACCGCTGAAGCTCAGCTTTCCCCCGGCATCGACAGCAACTGTTTCATGCTGCATGGCCTGGCCGTATACCAGAGCATAGGACTGCTGCGGATAATTCTCATCCAGGCGGGCAGCATTAACATATATGGTGTATTCTCCTGCCTTGGCATCGGTTATCATAACCTGTTCGACATTATTCGCCTCGTCAACCCGCCCGCTGTGGAAAAAATCGTTGCCGCGGTAAAGTCTTCCTTCAGGGTCTTTCACCAAAAGGTCGAGATTGTTGACCAGTACACTGGTAGTACCGGGTGCAGGGGCAGGGTCGGTCCAGGCCAGGGTGGCTTTGAATAGTCCTCCCGGTTTTTCAAGGCTGATCCGGTATTCGCGGGTCTGATGCGCTGTCAGGCCAGCCTGGTTTACATATTCTACGGTGCGGTCCCGTATAGGCAGAATGGCGCCAGCCAAATCCAAAATTCCAAAGCCCTGTTCGGATGCGGTATTCGGGTTGAACCGGGCCCCGTTTATCATTATTGCTTTTATTAACGCTGCGCTGGGATTTTCAAGATGGCGATGGGTCTGGAGGTATTCCCGCAATAAAGCCACTGCTCCTGCGGCCACGGCGCTGGCCATGCTGGTGCCGCTCATGGTGGTGTAGGCCGGATTGCTTTCTAAATTACTCTCTGTCAGCCTGGAGCATACTCCTATGATATTGGCGCCCGGGGCCAGCAATTCAGGTTTGATGCGGCCGTCAGCGGTGGGCCCGCGGCTGGAAGACGACAGTATTTGGCTGGCATCAGCGCTATCCATGTCCAGTCCAGGTCTGGGCACCTGACTGGCGCCAACCACCAAAGCATTCTTACTGTTGGCCTCGGCGCTGAGTGATCCCGAGGCCGGGCCATTGTTGCCTGCGCCGAATAGAGCCAGGAAGTCGGGATGCTCGGCGATAAAGGAGTCTATCTGGCGGCTCTGGCTCCGGTAGCTGTTGCCGGGATTGCCCCACCCATTTATATATACCCGCACTCCGGCTTGATAAGCAGGATCGTAGAGCTCAGCCAGGTTAGAGGGAATTTTCAATTCGCCTTGCTGATCCAGGAGGGCTTGAAAATAAAGGGAACTGCCCGGCGCGATACCCCGATATTTACCCTGTGAAGATTCTCCGCTCCCTACCAGAATTCCAGCCATATGTGTGCCATGGCCGGAGGGATCGTCCGGAATGTTTCGGCCGGAGGCGGATTTAAGCGCACTGATGCGTGGAGCCCTGTCTGCATCATTGCTCAAGTCAGGATGGAGATCACTGAGGCTGCCCCGGTCCAAACCATTGTCAGCAATGCCGATCAGCTCACCTTTTCCGCTTAATCCGCCCGGAATAATAAAATTCTCCAGGGCAAAAGGGGCGGCATTTACAATAGCGGCAACCCGGTCGCTTAACAAGCCGGGTTGTGCACTTACTACAGCTTGTACCGGTGAAAAATAAAACGAGCAAAACAGCAAGATTAGTAAGACCCAGGTGAACACGCCTCTGCGGCCTTTACCAAATAAATCTATTATCGACATTATATATCTCCGCTCATAAATTGCAGTTGTGCCTGGCCCGGCTGTCTCCATAGAAGCCGGAGCTGTAACAACCGCATTTGTTAATAGTTATATAAATAATTGAATAATCATAAATAATGACATTTATTATCGTATTACGAATAATTCGTTGATCACCTTGCGCTTTCCTGCCGTCAAAATTTGTTAAGCTGCCAATGTCTATCCATTTCTGCCCAGTTTCCCCAGCCCGATGTGAATCAGGTCCAATGATCCCGCCAAAAGCCGGGCGGCTTCCAACAGCAATTTCTCGCCGCTGGGGTTTTGGCCCGAACTTTGCTGCAAAAAATCAAAAAGCTGCCGCCCCATGTGCAGTTGCTGAATCAGCTGGTTGCTGCTGCTCAATGAATAAAGGCCCCGGTTGCTGCGCATTTTGATCAAAGTGCCTCCGGTGTCCTGTTTGACTATATCCTCCACATAACGCCAGTCGATGTAACCGTAACAAGAGTCATTTTTAATCAAAGCTTTCCTGACCTTCACCGGTATAAAAACCCTTTCATTGCTCAGATAGAAAGGCAATAGTTTGCGCCTTTTGAAAAATTCCTGAAGTCTGCGGGTTTGTTCCTTGAGGTCGATCAAATGGCATCTGGCCAGAGTCTTTTTAACGCTCAAGACACTGCGCCTCTCCCAATGAGGATCGCCTTCCTCCACTAAAACCCTGGTGGCATCGCCGGTTTCCTCATAAAAGGGAACAATGCCGATAACCCGTTCCTTGATGGTTTCAATAGATGCACAATGCACTGGTAGTCCCCCCTTATGGCCAAAAAGAATTGATCAACACGGCCTGACTCACGCCGTGATATGATATGATATTCGTCCTAATAAGGCCCGGTTCCACATTATTCCTCTTTTGAAGACCCATTGACGAGGGTTATCGGAATCATGCCTCAGTTGTTGGGGGAATCTACCAGTTTTCGCTTTGATGCCACTTCCAGGCGGAATCTACTATGTCTTGCAGATGAGGAAACCGGGGATTCCAGCCGAGTTCATCCTTGGCTCTCTGCGCGCTGGCCAGGAGTATGCCGGGATCACCGGGTCGGCGTGGGCCTATACTGTATTCCAGGGACTTGCCGGAGATATTTTCCACTGCGGCGATGACTTCGCGAACCGAATGAGGCTGACCATTCCCCAAATTGAAAACCCGCTCGGCCACTGTCCCTGCCAGCAAGGCTCGCAAGGCCAACAGATGGGCCCGGGCCAGGTCGCTGACATGAATGTAATCCCGCAGGCAAGTGCCGTCGGGGGTATCATAATCATCGCCGTAAATGGTAAACTGAGACCTTTTATTTATAGCCCGCAATATGACCAGGGGAATCAGGTGCGACTCCTGACGGTGTTTCTCGCCGATTAAGCCGCTGCTATCAGCCCCGGCCGCATTAAAATAACGCAGTGATATGTAATTAAGTCCGTAGTTGGTCCTATAGCGGGGCAGCATGGCTTCTATCATCATCTTGCTCAATCCATAAACATTGGCGGGCTTTAAAGGATGATCCTCCAGGATCGGACTGTGCAGCGGCTGGCCGTAAACCGCCGCTGTCGAAGAAAACACCAGGTTTTGCACCTGGTTGCGCCGCAGGCTGTTCAGCAAGTATATAGTCTGAGCAGTGTTGTTGGTAAAATACTTGGCCGCATCCTGCATTGATTCCCCTACTTCGCTGAACGCGGCTAGATGAACCGCCGCTTCGATGCGATGCTGCTGACAGATGCGGTCCACTAAGGACTCATCACCGCAATCTCCCACTATCAATCTTACCTGACCGGCCCCGGGGGCGGCGCTCAACAGCGTATGCAACGCTTCAACAGCGGCGTGGTTTCCAGTAGAGAGGTTATCCAGGATTATCACGCCGTATCCGGCCTGGGCAATCTCTTTAACTACATGGGAACCGATATATCCAGCTCCTCCGGTTATCAAAATCATCTGTTTTTCCTCCTTATTGGCGGGGACCCCGCCCGTCCTCATAGGATTGAGGGGAACTCCCTTTTATTTCCCTGTCCTGACCAGAGCGCCGCTGGATGATAAACTCTTCTCCCGCCCGGTATAGTATATAAAAGGGCTGCCACCACCGCCATGCAGGTATGGGCTCCTCACTGCGCCAGTGCGAAACCGCCCCGGGGTTAAACAGGTAGTAGCCCAACACCCTGCTCTTGTCGCGCAGCTTTAACGGCAGCATGATGTAAGCCAGGTATTGTCCTTTCTTGCTGGCCCGGCTTAACAGCCGCCGCCGGTAGAAGGAATATTCACCAGGCAGTCCCTTGCCGTCCCAAAAAGTCTGCCAGGGGGGTACTCCCTGGGGTAGAAGCGTTAACTCGTCGGCCATCAGACGCAGGATAACGGCAATGGTTTTGCGGCTATCGGCGCTGCCGGCCATCCGGTAAATGAAATCCCAGTCTAACTCAGCGCCGACCTTATCAAGTAAAAGGCATAGATCCAGAAACCACTTTATCCCCTGGTACTGATGGTGCAAAGCGAAATGGCCGGCTATTTGCAGGAACTGCATCTCCCAGCTCAAGGCATTGAAAGCCCAATCATCCATTTGAACGCGGCGCGTATATTGCATCCAGGGACATTCTTCTACCGGAAACAAGGCTTTTAAAGGCGAGCCTTCCCACAGGCCGTCCATGCCCCAGTGAATGTCCAGGTTTATGCTCATCTTCCCCAGCGTTTTGGCATACTGCATTTCACTGCAATAGGCTTCGGCAATCGCCTGGTATTCTTCCAGGGAACCGCGAAAATCAGCTGTCATCCCGGCTTGATAGCCGGACCTTGCTAAAATCTCTCCCACCCTGGCATAATCTGACCGGGAAATATAGATGTCAAGATCGCTGACCGGCCTTATGCCGCTGTTGTCATAGAGGCGTTCCGTCAGAGAAAAACCCTTTAAGATCAGGTAGGGAATACCGTGATGTTCCAGGGCGGCGGTGATTTTCATCCCTTCTCTTTCATAGACTGCATTTTGCAGGGCGATTACCTGAGCTGCGGTTTTTAAGCCCTGTTCTAATTCGGCAGGCAAACCCCACTCCGGGTGGGTACGAAGTTTATGGTGGAAAAACCCGGCCAGGCCATTGGAAATAATACCGTTTACAACATCTTTTTGATCCGCGGCATGCCATTGTTGGATAAGATCAGCCGGATCCGAACTCTGAAAACATAGGCGTAAAAATGTGATGATAAATTTATCCGCAGCTTTGCTCAATAGCTTGCTCCTCAACTCATCCTCTGATGGAAATTTTATGTTTGGCCTTCATTTTCAAGAAATCCCATAAGCGTTCAGGACTATTGGACCGCAGCAGGTTAAGCCGCCTGCGTTTCTGAATGTAAGGATTATAGTGCCTGGACATCCATGCCTCCCGATCGAGGGAAGAAATCCGGGAGAGCTGCTGTTTATGGTAGTAATCATGTACCGCCTCTTGGCTCCAGGGCATGTGCTCGAAGACCCCGGGCCTGAGGCGCTGATACAACCTGGTTCCAGGGTGGATATCCAACTGCGACCAGCTGAATGAAAAGGGCTGCAGCCTTTTAAGCCATTTCAAGCGCCGCTCCAAATCAGACAAGGTTTCACCCTCTAAACCGGTCAGCATATAGACATGCAATTTCATGCCCTCATCCTGGCAGATCCTTATGGCACGTTCATTAGTTTCGACTGTACTGTCCTTGTGCATTGCGTCAAGGACAGCCTGCGAATCGGATTCAATCCCCACCTCGATGATAACGCAGCCTGCTTGCTTCAGCCTTCTTACAATCCCGGGCTCAATATGCTCGGCCCGGGCTTGTATCCCCCAAATCAGCCGGTGCTGCAGACCACGCTTGATCATAAGGCCGCATATGGCTTCTGCCCGGGAGCGGTTGATCAGAAAATCGTTGTCATGAAAATAAATGCCTTCAATTCCGTAATCTTTATAAACCTTGGCAACCAGCTCCACTACATATTCAGGACTGTGAAAGCGCACCCCTTTGCCATAGGTCAATGATTCTGAACAGAATTCGCATTTCTT
>NZ_DCEA01000062.1:7603-13941 GCF_002316705.1 Syntrophomonas sp. UBA1041 | reverse complement strand
CCCCGCTTCATATAATACGATAGATCCAGGACAGAAAAATCAGGAAAAGGCAGCTTATCCAGGTCAGCGATCTGCGCGGCAGGGCTGCCTGTGATCCGGCCATTCTCACGCCACCATAATCCCGGAATTTCCTGAGGTTCCGCCCCTTCAGCAAAATGCAGCAGGGAGTATTCCCCCTCACCCGTTATCACCGCATCCAATTCGGGGATCTTCTTCAGTGTGGCTTCGGGAAGGGCGGTTGCATGATGTCCTCCAGCCAGCAATGGACCTGTGAAGACCCGGCGTATCAAGACTGCTGTTTCAACCAGGTCGAAAACCAGGGGGGAAATGGTATTCAAGCCGATCAAGTCAGGTTTAAACTCGGTGACGGTTTGCAGCAGAGCCTTATCAAGCAAAGCTTTGTCGCTGCCCAGCCGGCACTGATCGGCATAGCGATCCATGATTCTAACCTCATGTCCCGCCTGTTTCAGCGGACCCGCCAGGTAGGGCAGGCTTAAAGGCATCCAGCTCGAGGACGGCAGCGTTTTAAAGCTGGCGCGGGGATAGATAAGCAGAATTTTCATCCTGAAGGCTCCTGATAGTGCAGCAGTTGATAATGCCGCCACTCATCCGCCGGCCATATCCGGGCGGCGTGCCGCAGCTGCGGCATTTCCAGGGGATTCTCGTTAAAATGCTCCACACAATGCTGTTGTTGTTTAATCCGAAACAATTCCCGGTAGGCTTGAAAATCCACTGCAGCGGGATGATCGCCGATAAGAATCAGGCCGGCGGGAAAAGTGGAGCCCCTGACCGGGCCTCCGCTGATCATGGCGATTCTGCCGTCAATAACGCTGAGGTCAGCCATTACAGCCAGATTCAACTCCACGATTTTCTGCTGCAGGTTGGCCTGATGCATGGTGATTCTCTCCAGGGGATGCATATATCCAACCGGAGCTTTCAAGGCCAGGCTATAATCTGCCAGGAAGTGAGTTTTAAGGTTGGTCAGGTTTATGACCCGGTCGACCTGGTACAACAGGGCGGGAACCGTAACACTGCTGAGATACTGCCCGGACACGGACACTTCAACCCATTCCATTTCATCGAAAAAGACCAGGCGGGCCAGCCCGTCGACAGCACCGTCCAGGCCGATACGGCGGGCAACTCTGCGGGTGGGCAGGCTGCTTAAAGACGAACAATCCCCGACCAGGATTTCACCTGCTCCATTTCCACGCAGAAAAGCCAGGAAGTCCCGTAAAAAGCTGGGGCAGGTAGAGGCCGGGTAAGGGTCAGCGGTGTTGAGATTAATTTTTACCAGGATGCTCCGCCCTTTAAACCAATCCGCCCACAGCTCGTGCCAGGCCGGTTCAGCTGTTGTCCAGGGATGGTTTGGATTCGAAATGCTCAACACCGTGGGCGTCCTTCCCTTTAGAAAAGCCGTCCGGGCGGCAGCACTTCCGCTGACCTTTTTTTGCTTCAACACCTGCGGCGCCATTTTTTTCCTGATCAAGCCGAGGATTTTTCTCATCATGGCCGACCCTCTGTCAAAGATTGAAGCAAAGCCGCAAATCTGCTCATATCGGTGCCAAAGTCGAGTTGATAACAGGGGACGGATGAAAGAAAATCCATGAGAAAGTTAAATTTCTTGGTAGCTGCCTCTTTAAAATCATAGGCTTTCATGGTCACCGGGAAAAATTCTCCCACCGCCCGGATAGGATTGATTTTGATTAAGCGGCTCTGCGGGGTTCCTGATTGATTGATGACCAGGAAGTAATTTATCCCGCTATCTGCCAACCATTTACCCGGGGTTATCATGTCGCATTTATAATAATGCTCATCATCGATGGAATCATAAGCCTGCTCCGGCACCAAAGCCGGGAAAAAAAGCTGCCGGGCGGCTTCCCGGACCTTAATAACATCGGATATGCTGCAGCCTCTATAGCCTTCATCGGCGCTATAGAGCAAAATACGTTCATCGGATAAGACCTTAAAGCCATGCTGCAAGAGGGCAAAAACAGCTGTTGATTTACCGCGTCCGCTGTTGCCGCTCAGTATAATGCCTGCGCCGTTAAACTGCACACAGGAGGCATGTACAGCAAAATAATCGTACTTCCCCATGAGCTGGTTTATCAAATTGTAGGTAAAGAGCATATCGGTATACAAAGGCTTAATATCATTATTGCGGAGGAGCAGGACTGTGGCGGTTCCATGGGCATAGTCCACATTGGTGCGGGCGTAGCCTTCATAATCACTCCATTGCTCACTTTCCCCCTGATAAGTGTGCATCATTATGGGACGGTTGAGCAGCAATGTAAAATCCGGAATCTTTAATCCTGCTTCAGGCAGGGGCATAAGGCGGTCAACCTGTTCGGCCTCGACAACCTGTAAATCCAGCGAAAGGTGGGGGGCGCCAGCCCTGCCTTCGGGTATATTTAAAAAACGGCTGAACCGGTCTAACCACTGGCCCTGATTACATTTAATACAAATGGTATAGCCTGAAAGGTCGTACCATTTTACCTGTAAATCCTGTTGTATCATCCGCTTACCCTTCTAAAAAAATGGTATACCGGGCTAATGATTCCGGTTCTTCATGATAAGGTTCTTCATCCAGCATGAGCCAGCTATGGCCCTGCAGATCCGGGCCGTCTCTTTTGACCCCTACCACCACCCTGGCGCTAAGCCCTTGAGCAGCAGACCAGTGATACAAAACCAGGCTGCGCCGCAAACAAGGCCGCGAACTTCTGCCGATGCGAGTCAGCCAGAAGGTAGCGCCCCGATAAATCTTGTCCATAGTCTTAAGCTGCGCCATAGTAGGCCGCCCACGATGCGGTTCGAGCCGCGCCGGCTTATGGGAGCGAATTTTCTCCAGAATCCCGGGCATGGGGCGATATCGTACCAAACAATCATAATATAGAGTCAGGCCGCCTATCCAGGCTAATAATGACAAATCCCGGGGAAGATCATAACCTTTATATTGCCACACAACTATGCCCTCTAAATGATAAAACTTACGGTGTAATTTACAATAGTAACTCAAACTGGGCTAATGTTGTAATTAATTCCCGGATGTCCCTTGATAAGACTTCCCGCTCCACCTCATATTCATCAAGCATCTGCTCTATTATTTCATCAACCGTAGCTATTCCGTCTACTTTATTCCAAAAGGAACAAGCCACCTTGTTTAAGCCAAAATACCTACCGGTTACGGGGTTAAGCAAAACTGTTTCTCCATCAACCTCACGCCAGATCACATCCTGGTTTCTTATCAGTACCTCCACCGGCCGGCCTCCTTTTTCCCCTGTAAATTTGTCAGAAAATTAAATTTACAATAAACTGCAAAAATTATATCATATGCTTATACATAATAACATGGACGTATTGTAGGCGAAGGTTTGAGTGGAGGCTTAACTGAAACAGGCATTCCCGTGTATAGGAATGTTCATCCGAGTCAGGCGGCGTCAAGAACTATAATTTGTAATTACAAACTACCAAGCATTCAGAGGTGAAGAAATGCAGAAGCAGAGCTATGAAATTCCGGAAGTGTTAGTGTATGAAGATTTGGCTGGTGTCACTGCGGGAAACGTAAGCAACTAGCGCTGATGAGGAGGCATAACATGAGCAAACAGAATTATGAGACTCCAAACTTAATAGTACATGACGATTTGCGGGATATTACCGCAGGAAATCTTTCTAAAAATTAACTCCGGGTCTAGATTACCGAATCAGGAGAGCCGGTTTACGAAACTCCCGTGGTGGGAATTTAAACCATATTACCGCCGGCTTTTTCAGAAGCTTATTGACAAAACATAAACTGGGCTGCCTAAGTGCAGTCCATTATTTTTTAAACCGGCTATTCTTTGTTAAACCACCGCCGCAGGCTGGCATGGAATATATCGAATTCCTCCACCCGCAGCGCCTTTATGAACACCCCGTAAACTACTAGGCCGGTTACTGCACAGGTTATCAATAAGAGCAGAGAGGACACGGGGCCCCTGTCCAGAAGGGGTTTTAACCAGTTCAGTTCACAATATACCACCCCGCTCATCAATAAGGCCGCCAGGCCTATCTTCAAGCCGCTGATGAGCATGAAGGACGCCTTAATCCTGCCCAGTTTTTTGCGCAACTGCCACAGCAATATTAAAAACCCGGCTATGGTGGCAATCGAGCTCCCCAGAGCCAGCCCCCCGTGAGCCAGGTATTTAACCAGGACCAGGTTCAGCACTACATTTAAGGCCACAGTAGCCATACTGATCTTCATTGGGGTCAATGTGTCCTGAAGGGCATAAAAGGCCTGCAAGACGATTTCACGTACCGACGTGAACGGCATCCCCAGGGCATAAAAAAGCAGGGCGGCCGTGGTCAGTCCTGCCGCCTGGTCGTCAAAGGCGCCGCGCTGGTATACCAGTCTGACCAGCGGTTCCCTTAAGATCATCATCCCCGCCGCACAGGGCAGCAATACCAGCAAGAGGCTGTTGATGGATCGGTATAAAGACTTCTGAAACTTATCATGGTCAGCGATAACAGCGGCTTCGGACATTTCCGGATATATGGCCCGGGCCACCGCAAACCCGATCACCCCGTGGGCCAGGATATTGAGTTTGTTGGCATAGTTCAACGCCGCAATACTACCCTCTAAAAGGCCGGAGGCCAGCATGCGATTCACCAGTAGATTAATCTGTCCGACCCCGGTGCTCACGGTAACAGGAATTATCAGTTTGAGCATCTGTTTCAAGCCGGAATGTTTCCATTCTACCCGGGGGCTGAAGTTAAATCCGCAACGCCGCAACTCAGGTATCTGAAACAGCCATTGCGCAGCCACTGCCAGAACCGTGCCCGCCGCCAGTCCAGCAATTCCCCATTGCCTGGCGCTGAGAATCAAACAGGTTATGATCACGATATTATATGGTATGCCAATAAAAGCGGGATAGAAAAAACGCTTTTGACTCTGCAAAATACCGGATCCCAGGCCGCTAAGACCCAGAAAGATAATCAAGGGAAACATCACATAGGTCAGTTTCACGGCCAAATCATAGGCTGCTCCGCTGAACCCCGGGGCGACCAGCTGCACGATGATTTCTGCGAAAACCCAGCCCAACCCTATCAAGACCACACAGATGCCCAGCATGATGGTGGTGATAGAGTTCAATAGGGCCAGTACCGAGTCAAACCCCTTCCTCTCCTTGTATTCGGTAACCAGGGGGATCACCGAGGTGGTGAGGCTGGATCCAATCGCCGAAAACAGCAGCTGTGGCACCATCTCTGCTACCAGGAAAGCATCGACCAGATAAGAGGCCCCGAAAAATGCGGCAATTACGGTCTCACGTATAAAACCCAGTATTTTGCTCAAGGCCAATCCGCTGGATATGAGCATGGCATTGAATAAACTGCCTTGGAGCTTACCCTGATGCAGATCTGTCTTCATTGCATATCCTTCTTAAGGCCGGAATATTTATTTCCCTCCGGGCATTGACTGAGGGGGTCTTTAGTCCATCTGACAGTTAAGATGGTTAGGATTGCTTATCCCGCCGCCGGCTCAGGTAATTTTCATATTTGGACTTGACACAGTCCTGTATTTCCTGCTTGAAGCGTTCCTGATTAAAGCGCCGGGCATTTAGACGAATAACTTCAGCATCAAAACGGCCTTCCCAATTCAAGAAAGCAACCACCGCCTTAACCAGAGACGCTATCTCCTGTTCCTGAAAGAAGACCCCGGTAGCCTCATGCCAATTATGGCCATCAGCCGGAATAACCGTTTCGGTAGCTCCCCCCTGCCCGAAGGCGATTACCGGTGTACCGCCGGCCTGGGCCTCCACCGGCACAATACCGAAGTCCTCGTGGGCGGCGAATACCAGAGCCCGGGCCCCGGCCATTAAGGAAGAAAGCTCCTCATTATTGCGATAACCTACAAATTCTATATTCTTACCGGCCAGGGCCTGGCAGTGCTCCTTTTCCGGGCCGTCTCCCACTACCACCAGAGGCAGTCCCAATTGGGTAAAGGCAGCCACGACCAGATCGGCGCGTTTATACCTTACCAGACGGGAGACAAATAAGAAATACTCAGCTTTGCGCTTTGATACGGCAAACTGTTCTGTATTCACTGGAGGATAGATAACCTCGGCCTTACGCCGGTAAGACCGCCATATCCGGGCCGCGGTATAGCGGGAGTTGGCTACAAAGTAATCCACCCGGGAAGAAGCGCAGCCATCCCAGAGGCGGATATAATGCAGAACAGCCCTGGCCAGGGTGGATTTAAAGCCTTTTTGCAGCCGGTTTTCCTTCAGGTAGTGATGGGTCAAATCCCAGGCATAGCGCACCGGGGTATGGCAATAACAAATATGTATCTGTTGAGAGTTGGTCAATAC
>NZ_DCEA01000062.1:1851-7453 GCF_002316705.1 Syntrophomonas sp. UBA1041 | reverse complement strand
ACCTCGAAATCGCTTAAATCGAACTGTTCAATGGCATACGGAAAAAAGGGCAGGTAAGAACGATACCTTTTTATCACCCCCGGCCTCTGCAACAGAGAGGCTTCAACCCGGGACAGGTCAAAACCCAGGGCCTCCAGGCTGGAAGCTCTATAAAGCAGGGTATATAAGGGTGCTTCCGGATACAGTTGATGAAACGATTGCAGGCACTTTTCAGCTCCGCCCGGCTCGACTACCCAGTCATGTATTAAAGCTATTTTCATAATTTAAATCCTTTGGCAACTTCCTGATAAACTGTCATGGTTGCTGTGGCGGTATTCTGCCAGTTAAACAAAGCCGCCCGGCCACAGCCTTTAAACCCTAAACTTTTCCGCAAATTCTGGTCAGAAAGCAGAAGTTCAACCTTGCCGGCGATATCAGCAGCTTGTGTTGGGTCGACGTAAAGACCCGCATCCCCGACCACCTCCGGCAAGGATGCGGTATTGGATACTACCACGGGGGTTCCACAGGCCATGGCCTCCAGAGGCGGCAAGCCAAAGCCTTCGAAAAGCGAAGGGAAGACCAGCATCTCAGCGCCGCAGTACAGGCGGTGCAAATCTTCATCCGAACAGTTCTCATATTCGCGGATCATGTTTAGTCCCAGCTGGTGCTTGGTGATATCCACCTCGTCAGGCAAGGTCAAGCGCTTGCCGGCGATAACCAGCTGAAGCTCCGGGTGTTTTTCCAGCAGCATGGCATAGGCCTGCAACAATCCTTTTAGATTCTTATGCGGGGCCCGGTTGCCCACAAACAATATATAGCGATGCAGATGATGCCTGCCCCTAAATGCGTCTATTTCTTGCTGCGGCCGGGGAAAAAAATCAGGCGACACACCTAAAGGTATAACCCGGATCTTTTCCTGTAATGCCCGGCTGGGATAATCCTGCAAAAGGTCGTTTGCGGTAGCCGGGGATATGGCGATTACCCTTCCGGCCTTTTTTAGGCTGTTCTTTAATACCATTACACCCGCAGCAATTTGGAGATGGTTGCGCGGCGCCTGGCGTTTAAAAGGAATCAGGTCGTGTATAGTAATCACACTGTTTGCCGGCAAGTTCCAGGGTGCGTTGAAATGGGGTATGTGCACCACATCTACATCGGCGTGTTTTCTAATAATCTGCCGGCCCTGCACTTGTTCAGAGACACTATAAATCGGGGCTTCAAAACTTGCAGCCTCGGTTTGCCTCCGCTGAGCCGTATCCAGGCTTTTAATCAATTCCTGATTGTGGCCTGATAACCCAGCCAGCACCACTTGCAGCTGTGGATAGGCTTTGAGCATGGTGAAAGTCAGCATGTGTATATACCGGCCTATGCCGGAATTTTGAATCATACGGCTATCTAATAATACCCGCATAGGTTGAAAAATTCTCTCCTAGTCCATAATTTTGTGCCGGTTGGACTTATCAAAGAGGCCTCCAGTTCAAGTCAACGCCCGTAAGCCGTCAGTTCCCATTAGTATGCTCCTTTACGGTTTAAAACAACCCCTATGGTCCTAAACAGCAGAGAAATATCCATCCACAATGACCAGTTGCGCACATACCATGATTCCATCAAGACCCGCTCCTGGTAATCAATATCATTGCGGCCGCTTACCTGCCATAGCCCGGTGATGCCGGGCAAGACCATCATATATTCCCGGGCCATATCACCAAAGCGTTCCATTTCTTCGGCTACTATGGGACGCGGCCCTACCAGACTCATCTCCCCTTTAAGCACGTTAATCAGTTGAGGAATTTCATCCAGGCTGGTTCGGCGTAGAATCCGCCCGATCCGGGTCACCCGGGGATCATCTTTGAGTTTGAAGTCCCGGTTCCATTGTTCTTGCAGATCAGGATTGTTTTTAAGCAACTGAGGCAATAACTCCTGGGCATTTATCACCATACTGCGAAATTTGTAACATTTGAATACCACACCGTTCTTGCCCAGTCTTCTATGGGCAAATACCGCCGCTCCCGGGCTTTCCAGGCGGATCAATGCCGCTAAAAGCAAGAGCAGCGGCGCCAGCAACAGCAGCAGCAAACCGCCCACAATGACATCAAAAGCCCTTTTACTGATCACATTGGCGCGGCTGGCCAGATTGTTGCGTGTTCTGAAGGCCAGCAGGCGTTCATTGAAGAAGTATTCGGCTTCTCCACCAATGACCGGAATACCTGCCAAATCGGGCACCACCAGAATGGAACGAGTATACGGCTGGACCTGGTTGACGGCTGAAACCAGCTGCGCTCCTGGCAAATCCGGCGCCGCTATCACCACATGCCGAATCCCATGCCTTTTGAGTACTAAGGGCAAATCCTCTATAATTCCTAAAATCGGGTATTCCTGATCATTTATAATTATGGGATCCGTATCGTCTGCAGCAGTCACCCCAACCAAGCCACAAACTGTATAACCCAGGTAACGGTCCCTGGATAAGGCCTCCACAATCATCCGCGCCTGCGGCCCGGTGCCGGCTATGAGGCAGGGTTCATTCCACAAACCGGCACTACCCAGTACAGTTTTGGCTAAAAATCGTCCCAATGGCACTGCCGGAAGGGCTAATAGATATCCCCCCAGCAATACGGTTCTGGAAACCTCCCCGCCCAGTTTCATTAAAGAAACCGCAGCAAACGCCAGTATAAAGGTCAGGGTCAGCGCTCGGATCACTTTTCTGCTCTCTTGCCAGAAAGGCAGGCGTGCCGTATATAGACCTTCATAATACATGCACAGCAAATATAATCCCAGAAAAGCCAAGCTGTAATCGGCCAGATGCGCGGGGAGGCTGTCGGGAAAGTGCGGGTATATTAAAGGCAGGAGCCGGAGTCTGACCTGTATGCTGGCTGCCATCACCACCGCCATGCTGAAGATATCCAAGGCGGTCAGGGCGATGATGACTACGAGTTTACGCAGCATCTGGGGCATGGTCAGCCAGGCCATGGAGTTCAGGGTTTCCAGGACCTCGGGGCTGTGGTCGTCTATGGTTCCGGCATCAAGGTGGTTCATATTTCATCCCGCTATTCTAACGTCATCAGTTAAGTTATTTCAACTCATCCCACTGCATCATGTCATGATACAAATCAACCGTGTACTTGTCAGGCCTGCTATCCAGTAAAGCCTGCGCTTCCAGCCTGTGGCCCTGCCTGCTCAGAGAGGCCGCATAAACCGCCTGGAGATCTGCCATTACCCGGTTGGGCTTTTGATTACTCTTAAGCAAGTCCTGATAGATTGGCTCCACCATTCCTATGGCTTCTTGATACTGACCCCGCAGGTAATAAACCCGGGCCATATTCAGTGCTATTTTGGGCGTGATCATTAGCTCGTTGCCCTGCCAGAAGGACTGACTCTTTTTTAAACGAGCCTGCTGTTCTTCGATGCTCAGCGGTATTTGCATGAGGGCATCACAATACTCTGTTACTCGTTTATCGCCGTTTTTATAGGCAAACTCGGCGGCCTTCCACAGTAGTTCCGCCCGGCCTTCGTAGTTGCCTATATCCAGCGGGTTGGCAGCAGTAGTGCGATCCAGTCTGGCCATGATAAGCGAAAAATCGTTCATCAAGGCTGCCGCGTCTACCAGCTGACTTTGAATAACCATATTGCCGGGGGAAAGCTTATCAGCCCTGACCATGGCCGCTAAGGCGTTCTTGTACAATAGGGTCAGATCCTGATCCTCTTGGCCCTGGAGCAGGTTATATTGCTCGGCATAAACCGTTGCCAGTTCGGAGTGATACAATCCATCCCAGGGATATACATCAATGGCCTTTTGGTACTGCCGCGCCGAGCGGTCAAAGGCCCGCTGTTTATCAACGACATCTGATAGCTCATAGGCCTGTACAGCCAAATCACGGCCTGATTCAGCCTTTTGAAAAGCGGCCAGGGCGCTGGCTCCCATAATAAAGATGAATATTCCCAGCAAGACGGACAGAGCTGCGGCTGGCCAGCCCGAAAAACTATATCCTGCTGCCTTTCCGGTCATTATATAGGCAGCATTTATCATGGCCATCAGAGATAACCAGATAATACTCAAAGCAGGCAGAGAAAAGTCGAAGTCGATACTGGCGTGTAAACCCATGGTGATGGCCGTGGCCGCACATCCCCATACCAGCATCCACCTATCCCCGGCAAAAAATTTTTCTGAGTCTGAGCGGATTTGCTCTCTCCAGTTCCGGTATATTGAGACTAAGGACCAGAACATAGCCAGCCAGATGCCTACAAAGGCCAAAAATCCTACTGTACCAGCCTCTACCCAAACTTGCACGAAATGATTATGTACGGTTTTGGTCCAGAACAGGTAATCCTGATAGCGATGGTAGAGGCCGTCCCATCCCCCTGCTCCAGCCCCGAAAATGGGATAGTCCTTGACTATGTTCATGCCCCAGCGCATAAAATCCATCCGGGTGACATAGCTGGCATTACCGGACTGCCCTATTTCCCCTAATTCCTTGATCACCGCATGCGATATTCCCAGGCCGCTATTCAGGAATACCAGGCCCAGTGCCACCACTACCAGGGAGCATCCCGCACCTATAATCAATTTGCCTTTAGGGTGGTTCTTAATGAAATAGACTCCCGCCTCCCACAACAGGTATACTGCGGCAGCTGCTGCCATCCCGGCTATAATGAAGATCAACCCGCTTTGCGGGCGGGGGCCCAAGGCCGCCGGCAGGAACCGGTTGCCGACCGCGAAGGCAACCAGACCCAGTCCGCCCAGGAAATAAACGGTTTTTAACCTTCGCCAGCCCGGCATACCCATGACCAGGATCAATCCTCCCAAAGCCAGAGTCAGCCAGGCGCCTTTGGAAATAGTTGCGAAAACAATAACCTGCAGAAAGTAAACCAAGAGGCTGCAGCCCAATTGCCCGGGCCACTTGCCATCCCTGGTCAAAAGGGACAATGCCAGTATGCTCATGGCTGCCAGGAATGCGGCGGTGGCGTTGTGATATTGCAGGCTGGAATTAATATAACCCTCATCGAAAGCGTCGGGATAAACCGCAAAGCCGCTGGCTGCCAGGATACCTATAATTCCCACCCCAACCGCGGCTAAAAGCATGACCTGGGCCAATCTTTCCAGACGGAGGTGATCAGTGATGACCTGCCCTACCAGCCAGTAGATCATAAAATAGTTAAAGGCCTGCAAGGAGCCATACAAGGCATCTCCGAAATGCACCGCCGTTATCAGGGACAGGGCATAGGCTACGGCGAAGGCCAGAGCTGCCCAGTCCAGAGGGCTGCGGATCAATCTCAAATCCCCGCGCCTCCACTTCATTACCCAAAAACCAATAAACACCACCGCGGTAATAATATGAGCGGTAAACATAGCCCGGGGAAAGAACAGCCCTCTAAAAAAGAGCGGATAGGCCACCAACAAGGCTACTATGGCAAACAGCAGCCAATCACGCCACAGATCCCGCACAGGGGCTGTTGCGGATGCAGTTTCCCGCTTTATCCCGGTTTTTAATGCTTTCTCCTTCTTACCCAATATATCTCTCTCCTCAATATATCCCGCTTCTGTCGGCAATTTAAGAAGCTGATCATAACCTGTTTATTCCATAAAAATTGAATATCTCCTTTTATTAGACGATAAAATCCCTGTCTG
>NZ_DCEA01000062.1:1141-1513 GCF_002316705.1 Syntrophomonas sp. UBA1041 | reverse complement strand
TTTAGCTATTTTATTGCGCAGTTTTATAGGACTATTGTGCAAAATGTGTGACTAAATTATTAATTTATGTTACCATATTTAAGGAGATAAAGTCGGATATCTAATTAACGTGAAAACGTCAAAAATTTGTAATATCCTTATGGGTCCTGTCAAAAAGAAAAAGGGCATTATTGTCCAGGTACCCAAATATTCTATTTTTAGACATTTTACAAGAAGCGCTCCGGCTGATTGCCGAGGCGGCTTGGAGTACCTGCCCAATGACCGCATCGCGGCTTATCATACGCGAAATAATTTCGCCAATCCGGGCAATATTCTAATCAAGCGAACTTGTGACATAGTTGTCGGCTTGATTATTTATTTGATACCGGTTCT
>NZ_DCEA01000062.1:0-764 GCF_002316705.1 Syntrophomonas sp. UBA1041 | reverse complement strand
ATTGATGTTGCAGTGGGAAACAAAGCAGATATACCTTATGCAGATAACATGATTTTGCTTCCTTTGCGAAAGAGCTTGCTGGTATCGAATAATTTGCGTGCTGTTTATTTCCTTAGACAGCTATTGGCGGAAAAGCAATACGATATTATCAGTGCTCATACCACCCTGGCCGGGGCAGTTGTTCGGCTTGCCGTGCAATTATCAGGTAGGTGTCATGCGAAAATGGTATATACTTCTCATGGCTATTTCTTCAGTGACGAACATATGCTGTCAAATTTGCCTTATCTATGGGTGGAGAAGCTGCTTGCGCCTGTCACAGATGTATTGATGGTCATGAACAAAATGGATTACGAACTAGCCAACCGGTACAGGCTGAGCAAGAATATTATATTGATCCCGGGTATGGGTCTGGATACTGCAAAATTCGCCAAGATGGATCCAAGTGATAAAAAAAATCTAAAAGTATCCGCCGATTATTATCCGGATGATTTTCTCATCCTTTATGCGGCCGAAATGAGCAAGCGGAAAAACCAGGGTGAATTGATCCGGGCCTTTGCGGCTGCTGCAGCCCGGGAATCGACGATAAAACTATTGCTGGCCGGCGCCGGCCAGTTGGAAAATGAATATAGGGAGCTAGCCAGGGAATCCGGCTACGGGGAACGTATCTTTTTTCTAGGACATGTCACCGATATGGATTCTTTATATAGAATGTGTGATCTTGCGGTTTCAACCAGCCGCAGCGAAGGGCTGCCGTTTAATGTAAT
>NZ_DCEA01000097.1:0-35565 GCF_002316705.1 Syntrophomonas sp. UBA1041 | reverse complement strand
AAGCTCTTTCGCATAACCGGGCTGGATAAGGTTTTTATTTTGGAGGAGATAGCATGAATAATATATTTGATGAAATAACCATGCAACTTCCCCAAAAGGCGGATTATGTAGGTCTGGTTCGGTTAACAGCATCGGGCATCGCATCAAAAATCGGTTTTGATATTGATTCAATTGAAGATATAAAGGTTGCCATATCTGAGGTGTGCAACAAAATTATTACATATAAGCCTGAAAACGCCAACCGGAATTTCATTATTACTTTCCAGTTGTTATCTAAAGAATTTAAAGTATTGTTTAAAGTTACTGATGAGTTTACTCGGACAATGTTTGAAGGCGAATCAGGTGAATTTGCAAAGATGATAATAACTTCCCTTATGGATGAATTTACCGTGAAATGCAAAGATGGCTGCATAATAACCATGGGAAAAAGCCTGGGGGATTATCCTAATGAGTAAAAAGTATAAAGCTATGTATGAAGAGTCTGATATAGAATTGTTTGAAAAATATAAAAGCGAGAGAGATCCTAATATTAGAAATGAACTTGTCTCACGCTATCTTTACCTTGCAGAAATTTTATCAAAAAAGTTTTTAAATCGTGGTGTAGATTATGATGATATATATCAGGTGGCTTGTGTTGCTTTAATTAATGCTGTGGAACGTTTCGATACAGATGCTGAGGTTAAATTTGTCAGCTTTGCGACCCCCACTATTATTGGAGAAATTAAAAGATATTTCAGAGATAAAGCGTCTGTTATACGTATACCAAGGCGGATATATGAGGTTTATCAAAAGGTTAATCATGCGAGAGAACATTTAACACAGCTTAACGGCAGATCACCCAGAGTAGACGAAATAGCCTCTTATCTTGACTTCAGTGAAGAAGCAATTCTTGAAATTATTGAATCATGGAATGTCTATAAAATTCAATCCTTTGATCAGACAGTATATGAGGAAGATGATTTAGAGCTCTACGAAACTATCGGGGAAGACGACGAAACGTTTGAGCGGATTAATAATCGGGATTTCCTCGAGAAATCCATGAAACATTTTAATGAAATAGAAAAGAAATTTATTTACTTACGCTTTTTTGAAAACAGGACTCAAAAGCAAATTGCATCACAATTTGATGTTTCTCAGATGTATATATCAAGAATGGAGAAAAAAACTTTAGAAAAATTCAGAAAAATTCTGAGGAAGTAGTGTTAATATGGGTAAGAATATAGCGAAGCTAAGATGTTCCCTGCCTGCGAAAGAACGCTGGATAACCATATTGTGATTGCAGAAAAAAGCCGTTTAATGACTTTCTGGGAAGCAATCATATCATGAGTAGTATTTCCGAAGGAGAAGCCGGATGAGATCACGCCAAGGGCAAGATATTATTGAAATATATAATGGCTTTGTGTTGGATGATGTACACCTTGCCTGCGAAAATATCAGGGCGATATTAAAGAGTATTAACAACACCGTGGGCTTAAATAGTGACCAATATTTTGATGTACGCATTATCATAAGTGAATTGATACAAAATGCAATAAAGCACGGCAATGAGAGTGGAAGTAGCGATAGAAAAATATATATGAAAGTTTTTTTGAAGGATGAAGGTGTTTTGAATATTATAGTAAGGGATCAGGGTAGTGGTTTTAATGCCTATAAAACCCTTCAGCAAGAACATAGTCGACAAATGTGCGGTGTGCAGGATTTGATGGAATGCGGGAGAGGGCTGCAAATCGTAAAAAGCCTCAGCGATAGCATAATGTTTAATCGAAAGGGTAATCGAATTACCGTCTTAAAAAAGCTGTTTTAAAGTTATTTATATATGTTGAATTAAAATTTCGACATATATAAATACGGATTGAAGCACGTACCATTTGTTTTGGCATAGCCCTGAACAGGCACATGTGCAATATAATAACAGCTCACTATAAACCTACTATCCTGGAATGTTAAAATGAGGATATTTATAATACTGAATAAAAGCCTTGGTATAAGCAAAGTGAGGAAATATATGGTGCTAAGGTGAGGGAAGGACAAATTGGTTCTGGTAAAGTAGAAATAAATATGCTATTATATAGAGTAGGTAGTCAGATACAAACTCATTTTTTGCGTTTATACTTTCAGTATCTTTTTACCTGATGGAATGAAATAATATGATTATCGCCCAGAAAGTCACAAATTGACTTTCTGATTGAATTTGAAACTGATTGAATTTGAAAAATATATTTAAATCCAGCCTTCTAAAGAAAGCTGGATAACCATTACTATAACTTTAACGGAGATGATATATATGATGAAATGCTCAATATGCAAGGAAAACATTGCAGTTATTTTTATAACCAAGGTTATTGACGGAAAGCAACAGCCCATCGGTATGTGTATGTCATGTGCACAAAAGCAAGGAATTGCGCCACTTAATCAGATTATACAACAAACAGGAATGTCGCAACAGGATTTTGAGAATTTGAACACTCAGATGATGAATATGCTGGAAAATATAGATATGGACAGCATTGCTGAGGCTTTTAACATAAATGATGACAACAGTGGAAACCAACTGCTTCGCTCTTTAGGGAAACCTATCCAAGATAGTAAAGAAAATGAAAACCGGGAAACAGCCGGCATGGGCGGAACTACTCATGACAATGTTCGTGTTAAGGCGCGAAAGCAGCAGGCTAAACGTAAATTTTTAGATATGTATGGGACAAATCTTACAGAACGTGCCGAAAAAGGAGAAATTGACAGAATTATTGGCCGTGAGAAAGAGATTGACCGTATTATTCAAATATTAAACAGGAGAGCAAAAAACAATCCTGTATTAATTGGTGAACCCGGTGTTGGGAAAACAGCCATTGCAGAAGGACTGGCTGTCAGAATTTCAAACCATCAGGTACCATCAAAATTATTTACCACAGAAATATATTTGCTGGATCTTGCGGCTATTGTTGCAGGTACTCAATTCAGAGGCCAATTTGAAGCAAGGATGAAATCTATTTTAAAAGAAGCTCAAGAAAACGGGAACATTATTTTGGTAATAGATGAGCTGCATAATATAGTCGGTGCCGGTGATGCCGAAGGTGGAGCAATGAATGCAGCTAACATTTTAAAGCCTGCTCTCGCCCGCGGGGAAATACAAGTTATTGGTGCAACAACACTTGATGAATACAGGAAGCATATTGAAAAGGATGCAGCCCTTGAACGAAGGTTCCAGCCGGTAATAATTGATGAGCCTTCGGTTGATGATTCCATTGAAATATTAAAAGGAATAAAGAATTACTACGAAGATTTTCACCAGGTTAGAATATCTGATGAAGTTATTGAAGCTGCAGTTAGGATGTCAGATCGCTACATCCATGGTCGTTTTTTACCAGACAAGGCAATTGATGTTATTGATGAGGCAGGTTCAAAAGTAAATCTTCTTAATCAAGGGCTTATTGAGCTTGAAAGCTTAAAGCAGGAATTAAAGAGTGTTCAGGACGCAAAAGAACTGGCCGCTTTACAAGATGACTACAAAAAGGCTGCCGATTTTAAGGTTGAAGAGTGCAGACTTCAAGATAAGGTTAATGAGCTGGCGGGGAAATATGGAACTATGGATATGACAGTTGAGGATATTGCCCAAGTCATAGAATCCTGGACAAAAATACCTGTTAGTCGTATCACAGAAGAAGAAGCCCGTAAGCTTATGGCTCTTGAAGAGCGCCTTCATAACAGGGTTGTCGGACAGCATAAAGCAATTGAAAGTTTGTCCCGTGCAATACGTCGTAACCGCTCTGATTTCCGAAAAAAACGAAAACCGAATGCATTCATTTTCGTCGGTCCTACAGGGGTTGGGAAAACCGAACTTGCCAGAGCAGTTGCACAAGAAATGTTTGGAAATGAAGATGCAATGATACGTCTTGATATGTCGGAATATATGGAAAAACACAGCGTAGCCCGGCTCATCGGCGCTCCGCCCGGATACGTGGGCTATGAAGAAGGGGGGCAGCTCACCGAGTCGGTAAGGCGCAAACCTTATTCGGTGCTGTTGTTCGATGAGATCGAAAAGGCTCATCATGATGTGTTCAACATCCTCCTGCAGATTCTGGATGACGGCCGCTTGACCGATGGCAAAGGGCGTTCGGTCGATTTTCGCAATACTATCATCATCATGACCTCTAACATCGGCAGCCAGGAGATATTAAGCTTCTCTCAGAGCGGAGGCAAATATGAAGAAATGCGCAGCAGAGTACTGGATTTGCTTAAGATGCATTTCCGGCCGGAGTTCTTAAACCGGGTGGATGAAGTCATAGTATTCCACGCCCTGGAAGAAGCACAGATCGAACAGATCGCCGGTATGCTGCTCAAGAAGCTGGCTTTGCGTTTCCGCGAAAATATGCAGAGTATTCTAAGCTGGGATAAATCAGCCCTCAAATATCTGGGCCAGAGGGGTTATGACCCCTACTACGGGGCCAGGCCTTTAAAGAGGCTGATTCAGCAGGAGGTTGAAACCGCACTGTCCCGGCAGATCATCGGCGGAGCCATTGCTCCGGGGGACAATGTGATCATCAGCGCTGCTCAGGATGCAATTTCGCTCAATATCGAGAAAGCCGCCCGATAAGGCAAACAAGGGGAGACGGTCCCCTTGTTTGCCCCCCCAACAAAAAAAAGAACGTTCCTTTACCGGAACGTTCTTTTACTGTGTCGGGCGTGTATGACTTTTATGCGCTGCGCATCGCCAGCCATTCGCTCATAGCCGGATACACAGATTTTTTCGCTATGCTGCCAAATACCAGACCCCCGTGTCCTACCGGAAATTCACAGTAGTCCTTATCCGCTGAGGAGGTCAGATGCAGCGCTGCCTTTGCCTGGGAAGGCAGAACAATATGATCGTTGCTTCCCGATAAAGCCAGCAGGTTGGCCTCAATACGATGGAGGTCTATCAAATGGCCCCTCAAAACAAACTGTTTATTGGCCAGCTTATTGCCCTGGTACATGTCTTTAATCCACTGGCGATATGCTTCACCGGGCAAGTTGGTGTTGTCATTCATCCATTTGTTCAACACCCGCCAGCTGTGAACCGACATCCCTTCATCAATCATCTTCCATAGGCGGCTATAGGTAGCTACATAATTGTTTACCGGATTTAACATTTTCAGGCCGGCATCCACAAAATGCCGGGGTATCAATTCGAAAGCATCCACAATTTTATCCACATCATAGGACTCAGGCCGCAACCACAGAGAAGACAGGCCGGCATCATGAAAGTCAAGGGGCGCGGCCATAAGCACCAGGTTTTTAACGGTTGGTTGCTGAAAAAGTGATGCATACATAGCCGCCATGGTCCCGCCCATACAATAACCGACCAAACTGATTTGCCGGCAAGCGGAAAACTGGCAGACCTTACGCACGGCATGGGCTATATAATCGAAAATCAGATCGGCAAAACTAAGATGGCGGTCTTCCCAGCCAAAATCGCCCCAGTCCAGCAGATATACGTCGTGCCCTTCAGCCACCAGGTGTTCGATCAGGCTCATCCCCGGGGTCAGGTCCAGGATGTAGGCTTTGTTTATTAAAGCGTATATAAAAAGAATGGGAGTTTGATACTTTTCCCCGGTATTGGAAATATACCGGTATAGCTTCGCTTTGTTTTTTCTCCACACCGTTTCTTTGGGAGTCATACCGGTTTGGGGGTAGGGGTCAAAAACCAGTATTTCCGCCCATTTTTTGGAATTATCCAGGAACCGGTCATAGCTTTCCTGTAATTTCTCACCCAGCACGGCGGCTGAGCTGTTCGTACAGCCTGTTTTTTTCATAGTCATCCAACTCCTTGTCCATGATATCCATGGTTTCCAACACGTGCTGGCGGGGAGGAATGACGACCGCTTCCCCGTCAAGCAAAATATGACCGTGCTGATTGTAGCAAGTGGTGCGCAGTCTGACTCTGCCACGCGGCATGATTTCTATGACTTCGGTTTCTGCTTTGATGGTGTCGTTAAAATAACAGGGCTTTAAAAAGCGCAGGGTTTGGCTTTCGTATATAGTCCCGGCTCCGGGCATACTGTTGCCGACTACATTGGATATAAGACCTACCAGCAGCATGCCGTGAACGATCCGGGTTTTGAAATGTCCGACCCGGGCCCGGATCTCATTGACATGCAGCCAGCTGAAATCACCGGTAACTCCCGCATAAAGGTATACATCCGTCTCGGTGATGGTTTTTTCCACAAAATCTCTGTCGCCCACTTTTAATTCACTGTAGGTCTTCTCGATCATGATACTCCTCCTGGTTTTAGCCAGTCGTTTCATTCCTGGCTTTGTTTTTCTTTTTAAGCGAATCGGTCTTCTTGGGGGCTGAGATTTCCAGCACCGGTTCCTCAGCTGGAAGGTTCAATATGGCGCCTATCGTGTCTAATTTCTCTTTGACTAGGTCGATCTGTTCCCAGCTCCGCTGCTGGAAATCCGCCATCCTGACAAGATTATCCGTAATGGAATGGAGATGAGTGTGGATCTGAAAGTCAATCTGATCGATTTTATCTTCCAGCGCGATGATCAATTCAGCAACCCCGGCCAGGTCTTTCTTAGAGGGTATAACGCTTGTCTCCAGAAGCTTTTCCAGGTTTTGCTTCCCGGCCTGGTAGCTGCCCAGGTATTGTTCTCTCATGGAATGGGCCATTTCGTTAAACGTTTTGGTCGACAAATACTCTTTAACGGCATTGCTCCAGGCTTCCTCGTTTTGAAAATAAACTTTTTTCCAGAGTTCTATGAAATCCGGATAACACTTTTCTTCCTGAGGCTTTGTTTCGGTGTTCTGTTTTTCAGCGGTCATAAAGGCGATTCATCCTTTCCCAATCCGTATGCTAAAGGGTGATGACTCCCACCAGAATTTCGCAATTTTACAGACTGTCAACTTTTTTACTTAATTCCTCAACCCGTTTGAACAGATCCGTCATGCAGGTAAAGCCGGGAATTTGAAAACTGGATGCGGATTCCTTCATGACTTCGCCATACTGCTGCTGCTGCGTTTTTGCCTGCATGGCAAGATTTTCGACAAATTTTACGGCTTCCTCGCGGGCTACTTTTTTCTGTTCCATATATTTTTGCACCATCTTATCCATCTGTTCCTGGGACCAGGTAATGCTTCCTAAAACCAAAAGCCAGGTATCCCAAAAACTCTCAATGGATTTTTCCGCCATCTCGAAACTTCTGTTCATCGTTTCTTCATAAGACATTATGTTGTTCTCTCCTTTCAAATGTTTCAATCGTTTTGCATGACCACATCATTTTTTCTTGACTTCCGGCTATGCTCATCAGACTATTAAAAGGAACCGCCTTAGGTTCACTTTACCATGGCAATATTAAATTGCTATGCTGTGATTGTAAATTTTGGGAAAATCTTGTGTATAAAATTGGTTTGGTTTTTTACGTTACTGATTTGCAGTTTAAGCTGTACTGTGATTGATTGGATTTCAGCCGATGCTCCGGCATGGGCGGTGGCATGAATTGCAAACCAGTTTCCGCCTGGCAAAAGAGTTTGCCGAGTTGTCTGAACGCCCCTTGCCGCCGGCGGAAGCATTCTCGGAGATCGCCTTTTCAGATTGCTTGAGTGGACGAGGATCCCATATGACCTGCAGGCAGCGACTTCATTCTTCTGGCAATCAAAATTTTGCCCAAGATACGTTAAAGGCTCAAATTTCAGTTTTATCCGAAATTTGAGCCTTCTTCCTGCGCAGAACTTCCGATTGACCCCTTCAGAACCGTCCCTGTGTTTCCCTGCTTAAGAAGTGGAAAACCCCTGTTGTTCATACCAGTCGGACTTAAGGTAATCGTATATCTTTTCCAACTTTTCCAGGTGGTCGCGCTCCCATTTGGCCAGGTACCGGCACAACTCCTTAACCGCCTTATTGTCAGCCTGCTCTGCAGCCTGGTTATAGTAATCTATTGATGCCTTTTCCATTAATACCCCGGTGCTGATCACTGAGATTTCCAGATCGCTCTTGACCTGGCCCAGCTTCATGAGGTCAAAAATGCCCGTAGAAGGTATAAGATCCATGTCAAGATCATCAGGCAACGGCTCCTTGCCTGCCGCCAGGTCAGCGTAAAGTTTGCGCATAGTCTCCTGATGTCTCACCTCTTCATCGGCCAGATGAATCAACAAGGTGCGGATTTCGCCTTCGCTCAGATGCTCAGCCGCCAGGCGGTAGAAGGTCTCGCCTTCAACCTCGTTCAATATCGCCACCTTCAACAATTCCAATTCCTTTATGGTCATCTCATATCACCTCCATACCATCTTGCCAATCATTATACCCGAGTTGGTTATTTCATGTCCAAAAAGCGCCGTTCATGCCTGTGTACATTTTATCCGGCAGTTGTTTCCTGGATTACTGAGCACTCATAACGAGGATTCTTTGGATAGCTGGTTAAATCATGCATTGAGTGATTATGACATTATAAAAATCGTCATATTAAAAATCCGTAACGAGTCAAATCTTTAGTGTTTATGGGGTTTGTGGTATTCTCGTTGCGAAATTCCAGGAACCAGGGTGTTTAGCTAAGATAAGACATAAAAATAACAGTGTATTGAAATTAAAGGAAATATATGGTACCCTAACATTAAGCGGTTTATGATTGAAGGAGAGGCTGTAGCCCAGAAAAATCCTCGCTATTACAACATTTGATATTGAATTGAATTGCTGGATGGCAACGGGCATGATCCGGGGAGCGGGGTGTCAATCAGACCTTTTTACGACATCTTATCAGTGTATTTTTGAAAAACAAAATAGAAGAAACTCTTATCAGAGAGGAAACGATGAACCCGGGGTTTGGTTTGGACGCTTTGCCCCGAGGTGAGTGAGTAGCGTAACCGGCCGAATGGCCGGTTTTGGCGTCTTTATGGAAGCTTTTTTGAGGGGAAACGGTTGTCTCCGGATAACGCGATTCCTGTCACCGGTTAGCAGCATCCTGTAATATTTTTTGCTTAAGCAGCATGGGGTCAACTGCTTTCTCCTGATCGAGATATTATGGACATCCCCGCCGAATGGGCTTCAAACGGCCGTAAAGTTTGGATTATGCATCAGAAAGCGGGACAGCTATCCCAAGTCGCGGGTTCATCTGGTGCAGCAGCATAAGGGATGAGGTGTTAATACATATGCAATATCCCTGGAAAAACAAATGTAGATTTATCTCTGCCGTTGTGTATTGGTTGACAGATAAGTCCGGGAATATTAATGAAGCGGTTAACATACAGCGCTCCCTCCGGATCAGCCGGGGCCTGATTTTTATGCTGACCTCAGCTTTTTATCTGGCGGGGCCTCCATTTTCGCCGGTCATGATCAAACTTGGAGTGGTTTTGGCCGTTTTTCTTGCCACCATTCTGGCGCAAAATCTTTTTGACAGCTGGAATATCATGGGACTTTACAAGATTACGCCTTCTGCCGAAGATTTCCCGGTCCGCCGCCCAAATGGGCAGTATATGCCGGTGCTGAAGCTGATCGTGCTGGAAACTACCGGAGCCCTTATGCTGATGCTGCCCACCGGCGGGTTGGATAGTCCTTTTGTGTGGTATGCATTCAATCCCATTGTGACCGCAACAGTATTTCTGCCCGCTTTATATTGCTGGGGTACTCTGCTGTTGTTTCTGAGTGCGGCCATCGGCATCAGCATGGTTTATCCAGGCTTCAGCGGTTCACTGATACTTTTCCTGTACATTCATATGAGCACCCTGCTGGTATTTTTACTGGCCACTTCTCTTTACCAACTGGCAACTTCCCTGCATAAGCGCCTGGGACAGGCTTATGCTGAGCTTGCCCGAGCCCATGCGGCCACGGAAAAATCACTGGAACATACCTCTGCTCTTTACCATGCTTTGGAAGCCTTTTCCACCCGGGAGGACCGGATCCAGCTGGTGAATGTCCTGGCGGTTTACGCCAACAAGCTCTGTGAAGCGCCAGCCGCTTGCTTCCTGCCGGCGGGGCTTGACGAGGGCGGGCCGGCAGGAAGCCGAACTCTCTTATGCAGCGCCGATCAGACCGGCTGTCATGAAGGGATGGATTGGGAAGCGGAAATGAACCGGCTATGGAATAAACTAAAGGCGGATCAAGGTCCGATCGAGCAATTCCTTGAGCAGGAAACCGGCCAATTGACAGCGGTGCCGATTGTTTCCAATGGTGAATGCTTCGGCCTCCTGGCCTGCTGGCAGTCTGCGGAAGGCAGCCAGCAAGAAAAAAAGCGTGCCCTTGTATTTTTGGCCAGAATCGCGGGGATCATTCTGGAGAGGCTGAAGACCGACAACTTATGGGAGCGTCTTCTGGTCAGTGAGGAGCAAAACCGTATTGCCAACGAAATCCATGACGGGGTCTCCCAATATCTTTTCAGCTTGGTTTGCGCTCTGGGCGCCATAGCCCATGAACCGGGGAATCTGCAGGATGAAAGCATCCAGGGGAAGCTGGCGCTGCTTCAAGATACCGCACTGCGGGCTTCCCGGGAATTGAGAGTCTCTATCTATCACTTGAGTCCCCATCAACGGGGTGAAAGCATTTTTGTCGACACCCTGGCGTCTTATCTGGATGATCTGGGCCGGCTGCATAACATTCAGGTTGACCTGCAGTGCGAGGGCAATGAGGAAGTATTGAGCCCGGCCTTACGCAAAGGACTGTACCGTATTGTCAGGGAAGCCAGCAACAATGCGGTCAGACACGGGAGATGCAGTTTATTGAAGGTGCATTTGCGGATGTTTCCCAAAAGCACTATTCTAGAAATCGCAGACAATGGCTGCGGTTGTCAGGAGCCGAACAATGGCGCATTCGCCGGTCAGACAGGACTGGGAAAGAGAAACATGCGCCAGTTGGCCGCCTGTTTTGACGGCGGCCTGGAAATCGAAAGCGAACCGGGCCGGGGTACGGTGGTCAGATGCACCATCCCCAAAAACAGCGGACAGCCATATGATCGAAAGGAGGCCACATATTGATGAGACTGGTGCTGATTGACGATCATCCCCTGGTATTGCAGGGATTTGAAGCAGTGATACGATTACAGGACGACATGGAGGTAGTGGGGACGGCCAGCTGCGGAGAAGCCGGCATTCATATAATTGAAGAACACCAGCCCGATATCTCTATCGTCGACCTCAGACTCCCGGGCGAATATGGACTGGATATAATAAAAAAGGCCCGTCAGGCAGCCCCCCAATGCCGTTTTATCGTTTTGACCTCTTTTAGCGATAAAGCCGATATTAAAAGAGCCATGGCGGAAAAGGTGGAAGGGTATATACTGAAAGAGGCCCTGCCTGAAGAAATTCTGAACGCCATCCGGCTGGTGGCCAGGAACAGGACCTATTTGGACCCGGTAATCATGCAAACCTTGCTCAGCCAGGATAAAAATGATCCCATCGAACAGCTCACCCCGCGGGAAATAGAAGTTCTGGAATACCTGGCCACGGGCATGACCAATCGTCAAATCGCAGCGAAGCTGTTTGTGACTGAATATACCATTAAAAAACATGTAGGCCAAATATTGGGGAAATTAGGACTGGCCGATCGAACCCAGGCCGCCCTGTATGCCTGTTCCCATGGTTTGGGCAAGCTTGCCGCCGCGTTTTCGTAACCTGCTGTCCTCCTTCATTTCCACTCACCAGCTTCGGGAAGCTCCCCGGGCTTATATCTGCAAACCTCTATAAGCGTTACAGAAGACCTGCCAGGCGGAGGCCATCCCCTTCTCTCCGCCGGCTTGCCCCGGGCTGTTCCCCCTATTCGCCAAATGCCATTCCTGAAAAGTATTTCAACCAACATTGTGGTTTGTTGCGGGCCGCCTCCGGCTCAGGTTGCCGGGTTGCAGGCGCCGGTATACCAAAGTATACCAACAAATTCCCGGATTGCCGGCATCAATTTTAGCCTGAGGAGTGTGGGGCGCAGCGCCGGAGCGGAGTAGTCTATCAATAGAGCTACCCCATGGTTTTACCTGACAACTGCGGGACTGGTATCAGCCCGCAAGACCTTGAGGAAAGGAAGTGAATAGAAATAAAAAGGTCGGGCAGACAAAAGCGAAACGATGGCATGTGGTATATTTTTATGATCGGGATAGCTCTGACGGCCGGATTCGGTTTAATCGGACCGGCAGTGGCGATGTACAGCGATACGGTCTTAATTCAGGAACGGGTCGCTACCGGGGAATTAACCGGCAAGATCGTTTTCACCGAAGTTGATGAGTCAGGGGAAATCGGCGCTTATGACGGGACCGACGGACACCTGATAAGCTTCGGCATCGAAGGGAGCGGCGGGGCCTATGGGTTCACACTGGAGAACCGGGGAACCATACCGGTGCGATTATCTCCAACCATTACAGCCGCTGGGGTTCTTGAGGTGGACTGCGATTTGCCTTCGAGCCTGGACCCCGGTGAAACCGCCGCAGGCTGGATAGCCCTGGATGCCGCCGCGGAAGCGGGCGATTATTCCTTTCAAGTGGATATCGAGTGCATTCAGTGGAACGCTGATAGCAATGACCCTGACTGGTGGCGGGACGCCCTGCGCATCGACGGCCTGGTGACCCTGGCGGAACCAAGTCCGGACCGGGGAGTTCCGGAAGAATCGCCCCAGGCTTCGGGGCAGGAGCCGTCAGACCGGCTTGCCCTGGAGCAGCCCGAAAATATTGGGGGAGAAACTGTTCCCACTTCTGAGTGATTCAAGCAGTTACGTGAATAAAAACAAATAACAGAGGAGGAAAAAACATGAAAAAGATTAAAGTGCTGGCTTTGATCATGGTCTTTGCTTTCGCCGCACTGGGCGGCGCCTATGCCATGTGGTCCGACTCCCTGGTGATCGCCGAATCGGTTAAAACCGGGACTCTCAATGTACAGTTCCTCGATGATAATTCTTTCTTCAATCCCGACCCGGGACCGAATTATACCGGCTACGATGGCAATGTATATGGTGTAGATGGTAAGGAGGGACTGGACGAGCTGGATAACGGCAACCCCAACGCGAACAAAAACATAGCTTTTATGGAAGCGGTTATCAGTGACCAACAGGGCGATGGAGCCGCATATGACAACACTGACGATTTGTTGACAATCACCTTGGAAAACGGCTATCCTGGATACCAGGAACGCATCTTCACCACCATAGCCAACACCGGCAGCGTGCCCGCCAAATTTGACATTGCCACCAATAATGTTTATGGTGTCGCTGAAGACTTGCTGGTTGAGATTTGGTTCGACGCCGATCCCACCAAATCAAAAGATAATGGGGAAGATTATATGATCTGGAGCAACACGGGAGATCAGCCCGAGTTGGCCCTGCAAGGCTATCAGATCGATCCCGGGGAGGAAATCCCGGTGGCTATCTACACCCGGGTCCGGCAAGCGGCAGCCCAGGATGCAACCTACGAGTTTTCCATCACACTTACCGCGCAGCAGTGGAACGAATATGGATTTGAATTACCGGATGAAATTTCAACCTTGAATAGAGTTGACCGCATAATTGACGGCCTGACTAATCCTGAGGAGCCCAAGTTTGCCGACTAGGCCTCTGGCGAATAAGCGATAGAGCCTGCAAAACAGGGAAGAAAACCGACCTTTCTTCCCTGTTTTCGTCTTCTCGGGCAAAAGGCCGGCAGGATATTGGGAATTTATGCCTAATGTATGATAGAGAGGCGGTCCCGATTCTGGGGCGGCCTGTGGAGGTGAACGGCGATTACCGCTTCGGGGATAAAATACTTACAGGCCAGGAATACGGTTTGGCATCCGCTGATAGCGTGCAGCGCCCTGCTGGCGGCACTTTTCCTGGACAACCTGGTCCTGGGGCCGAAAATCGGCGGCATGGCCGGCAATTACTGGCTGCCGGCTTTGATGTGGTCGCTGCTGATCCTTATGTTCCTGGGCTTGCCCCGGGTAAAAAGCGGGGGCAGGCTGCGCCAAGGCCGCCTCTTGCGCTGGTCGGCCCTGATCGCGGTCTTTATTGCCTTGTTGGCCACTGTCCTGCAGGGACTCATCGGGGGCTTCGGGAAAAGCCCTTATGACCACAGCCTGCTGGGGATGGCCATCAATATTTTATCCCTGGGCGCCGCTGTGACTGCGGTGGAGATCGGCCGCGCCTGGCTGCTGAACCGTTTTTTCCGGCGCCATCCTTGGGGAGGAATAACCGGGATCGCCCTGCTTTTCACTTTATTCCTGCTGCCGCTGAACAGGTTTTTCAGCCTGCACAATGCCAGGGCCTGGACGGAGTTTGCCGGGGGCACTGTCGTTCCGGAACTGTCCCGGAATTTTCTGGCCACCTACCTGGCTTTTTTGGGCGGGCCGGTCCCGGCGGTGATTTACCGGGGCGGTATTCTGGCCTTGGAAAGGCTCTCTCCCTTGCTGCCCAGCGGTGAGAATTGGGTCATGGCCGCTCTCATCGGCACCCTGACGCCCCTGGTCACTTTGATTTTTATACGACAGGTTTATGAAGAAGAGGCCGGAGAGGTCAAACCATCCCGCCGGGAGGGGAACTACCTGTCCTGGCTGGGAGCCGGCCTGGCCTCGATATTGATCATTTGGTTCTGCCTGGGGGTGTTCAGCTACACTCCCCGGGTGATCTTGAGCGGCAGCATGGCGCCGGTTATGAATGTCGGCGATGTGGCGATCATACATAAAATACCCGGAACCGAGGCCGAAATCGGTGATATCGTCATGTTCCCCTTCGGCAATATGAAAGTGACCCACCGGGTTATCGCGGTGCAGGAAGAAGATGGGGGAAGATATTTCATCACCAAGGGGGATGCCAGCGGGGAGCCCGATAGCGACCTTTTGGCGGAAAAGAACGTTCATGGCAAAGTGGTCATGGTCGTACCCAAACTGGGATATTTTACCCTTTGGCTGCGGGGGGCTCTATAGACGGCCGGAGGTGGCCGGTAATCATTGATTAATTAAAGAAGGGGCAGGTTTATGAGCAACAAGATAAGCTTCCGACCGAATCTACGCAAGGGAATCATAGCGACTTTAGTTTTGCTGTTGCTGGCTTCAACCGGTATGGCAGTCCGCTGGTTCCTGCCGCCGGCTCAAAGCAACCAGGAGGTCCCGGTTTATGCCGCCCGGCAGGCGGCCGCCATCGACTACCGGGTTTATTATACCCCCAACAATTATTTTGCAGTTGAGAGCGCCGGACCGGGTTTGGCTTACATTACCCCCCTGACTGATTATATAAACAGCAGCTTCACTTATCAATTCGCCGGCGAAAGCCAGGCGGAGATAAGCGGGGAATATAAAGTGAAAGCGGTTCTGACCGGGTATCTGACCCGGGAGAAAACCGGCAGCGGCGGAGAGAAGAGAGAACTGGTCAAGCTTTATGAGAAGGAAGACATATTGATCCCCGCCACTCCCTTCCAGGCTGTCGACAGTAAACTGACCTTGAATAACCAGGCGGTGGTGAATATACGCAATTATGCGGATTTTATCAATGCTGTTTCCCAGGATTTACGAATATCGGCGGATGTGGTCCGGCTGGACATCGCCTTTCAGGTCAGCTCCCGGGTGTCCACTGCCCAGGGCGAAGTCATCCAAGAGTTGGCGCCGGTGATGAGCATTCCCATGGAAGGCCGCACCTTCACGGTGGAGGGGAAGCTAAAGGAGCAGACGGAGACTCCCATCACCATAATGCAGATGACAGCGGTTCCCGGGGTAAAAACCAAGCGGGCGGAGTATGCCGCTGCTTCCGTTATATTCCTGATCTTGCTGCTGGGAATGATGTTTAAGACCACCGCCGAGATAAAAGACCCGCTGGAACAGGAACTGAGCAGGATCATGAAAAAGTACGGCGATTGGATAGCCGCCGGGCAGGGGGCGATTCCGGCTGCCGTTGCGGAAAAAACCCTGGAGATGCAGTCCATTGCCGATCTGATCAAAGTGGCCGATGAGGTGGGGCAGCCGGTTCTTTATGAAAATACCGGAGAAGGAGCCCATAGCTTCTATGTCATAAGCGAAGGGCTGGTTTACAAGTATATCCTCCAGAACCCGGTTTAGAGGCGAGGCGGCGGTAAATCATAGTCTGCCCCATTCCCGCTGGTTGCGGACCGCTTGGTTTTGGCGTTGATAATAAAGGTTGCGATTATACTGGGTTCCAGGAGAGTTTTTCCTGGCAAAGCAGAAATTGCACCGCCCGCGTAAGGGATGTTGGCAGAGAAAATAGAGCATTACAAGATGTGAAGCCAGTCGCGTCTAGCGTAAAGTGTTCTTTCGACATAAACAATATTGGATTTATCATCTATCGAGAAAAAAACCATGTAATTTTTCACAAGCAGTTTGCGATAACCCATCGCCTTGAGCCGGTCATCAGATACAAAAGGATACTTGTTCGGCATGTCCGATAAATCAGCGATAGCTTCCTCAATGGTGTCCATCATTCTCAGCGCGGTCATCGGTGCCGATAACTGCGCCGAGATATATCGGACAATATCACGTAAGTCATTTTCGGCGGGTTCTGATACCGCAATCTTATATTTTGCCATCGGTAATCTCCTGCCGGATATCGTGCATTACATCCTCAAGCGGACGTTTTTTACCCGCCTTTATCGCTGCTCGGCCTTCATCAAGCAGGCGGTAGAGTTCGAGTTTGCCGTTGAGCATTTCGTAAGTCTCGATGCTCATGACCGCCAAGTCACCTCGGCCATTTTTGGTTATGAAGACGGGCTCCCTGCTTTCATGGCAGAACCTGGATATATCGTTGTAGTTGTTCCTTAAATCCGTACTGGATTTAATGTTTGGCATGAAATCACCCCCTTTATTCAATCTAAAGATATTATACACGAATTTCTTTAGAGCGGCAATTATGACAATAAGGCAGGCAGGATCAAGGCGGCGGGTGTTCCCGGAAGGCAGGGGCTTCGTCCTCCTGCCTGTAAATTTTTATATAATTTTTAAAAAGGCTTTATTCTCTGTTTAATTCTGTTCTATACAATGACCTTGAAGAAATTCAAAGGAGGTCGCTGGTATGAACAAGATTAAACTATTGTATGATGTAGCCAGAGTGATGCGGGAGAAGGAGGCCTGGAACGGCGCCATCAACATCAGCGGGATGAAGGGCGATGCGGAGTCTTTCCATTTTGACAATGAATTCAGCAGAGATCTGGTAAGCGGAACCAGCAAAGCCAGGATCAGCAGCGTGGTGGATCATGGCGGCAGACGGATCAAACATGAGAGCACTACGGAATTCGATATGCATCAGGATGATGGGCAAGGGCGGGCAGGCGGCAAAGCACACTGCTTCTTTCACCAGCATCATGGACATCATGGCTGCGGACATGGATTGGGATTGAAGGAGAAACTGGACGGACTGGTGGCGATGCTGGGCGCTCTCAATGATATGCAGGTGGTGGAGCAGGAAGACAAGTCTTTGCTGCTGTCCCTTGATCTGAAGAACATTCCCGAGGCGCTGCTGGTGCGTTTTCATGCCAAAATGCCCCACGAACACTTGGGCCATCGGGGTTTGCTGCAAAGCTCCCCTGCCATGGAAAGCGGAAGCCTTGAATGCCGCATCAACCCCAGATATGAAGTGGAGACCGTCAAGGTACACATTAAAGGAAAGCTGCAGGAAGAAAATGATCAAAGCCATGAATTTACTCTCAACGCGGGCATAAGCTTTACCTGGTAGGCCTTTGAACTGCCGGCGGTCGCGGGCCGTCAGCCCCGCGACCGGGCCGGGCCGTTAAGGAGATGATTTTATGGAGCGGATGATCGTGAGCCTGATCTTGTTTGCTGCGGTTCTCTATATGGTTTATAGAGGCTATCGTTTTTTATCAGGAAAGAAGTAAACAGCTGTTTATACGGGGAAGCTTATTTGTGGCGGGACAACAGTGGAACACCGCCAAAAGATAAATAGAAAAATCAAAGAAACAGCGGAGCGACAAGCCTGTGGTGGTATGATGACTACAGCGGGATATTGTTCCAGAATCGAAAAACAGCGGAGAAGAGATATGCTGGGCAGAAGAAAACATAGACAGCTGAGAACAGGATTCCACAAACACCATCACGAGTTTTATCGATATCATAAGATATTGAGAGTGTTCCATCCCATGGCCTTCCTATTCTCTCTCTTGGTGGTTTATCTGTTGTTTGCCTGGGTGGGGAACAAAACCATTGCTATCATTTTCGCTCTATTCATCAGCATTAAGGAACTCCTGCAGTTATATTTCCTATGGCGGTTGGAAAAAAGGGTGTTTCGCCCCATCGCCAGGCTCAACCTCGGTGTGCAGGAAATCGCTCGGGGAAATTACGCGGTCAGCATAGAGAGCGATGTTGAAAATGAGATCGGCCTGCTCATCGCTTCTTTCAACGCTATGGCCCAAAAGCTCCAGGCTGCTGAAACCTTGAAGCAGACTTATGAAGAAAACCGGAAAACTCTGATAGCCAACATATCCCATGATTTAAAAACGCCTATCGCCGCCATTCAAGGCTATATTGAAGCCATTCTGGACGGTGCCGCCGCCTCCCCGGAGAAGGTGGCAAAATACCTGGCAACCATCGACCGCAATATTGCTTACGTGAACAAGCTCATCGACGACTTGCTCCTGTTTTCGCAGTTGGATTTGAAAAAACTGGGCTTTCATTTCGAGGCAGTACCCATCCGGGCTTTTATGCGGGATCTAATGGAAGAATTTCAATTTGAACTGCAGGAAAGAAATGGGCAATTGCTTTATACCGATAAGCTGGAACAGGATTACACCGTGAGCATAGATAGCAGAAGATTTAACCAGGCCATCCGCAATGTGATCGGCAATGCTGTCAAATACGGACCGGAAAACGGCTTGGTGGTTCAAACGGAATTATACCGGCAGGGAAATTTTGTGAACTTGGCCATACAGGACAACGGACCCGGAATTCCCGCAGATAAGCTCCGGCACATCTTTGAGCGTTTTTATCGCATCGACAGCGAAAGAACCAAAGACTTGATGAGCACCGGACTGGGATTGGCGATAGCTCGGGAACTGCTGGAGGCCCATGGAGGAAAAATCGAAGCGGCCAGCACGGCAGGGAAAGGCTCCTGTTTTACCTTATCCCTTCCTATTCAGGATCAGCACATGGCAGCAGGGGTGTAAACGATGAAAAAAATCCTGGTGATAGAAGATGATGTGAATATTGCCGAACTGCAGCGGGATTATCTGCAGATGAGCGGCTATGGGGTGGAGCTGGTTCAGGATGGAAAACAGGGCTTGCAGAAAGCCCTGTCCGGCAGTTATGACCTGGTGATCGTCGATCTGATGCTCCCTGGAATAGACGGCTTTGCTATTATACAGGGCATACGAGCCAGGCAGGAAATACCGTTGATCATCGTATCGGCACGGAGTGAAGATATTGATAAAATCAGGGGGCTGGGCCTGGGCGCGGACGATTATCTGACCAAGCCCTTCAGTCTGGCCGAACTGGCTGCCCGGATCAAATCCCATATTGCCAGATATGAACGCCTGCGGGGCAAAAACACCAGCTTAGGCATCATCAGCCACGGGGGCCTGGAGATCAATACCGCATCCCAACAAGTTTTTATTAATGGCAAAGAAGTCAAACTGACCGCCCGGGAATATCAGCTCTTGCTGTTTCTGGCCTCTAATCCCAACATTGTTTTTAACAAAGAGCAGCTTTATGATGCCATATGGGGGGAAGAGCACTATGGGGAAACGGTTACGGTGGCGGTTCATATTCAGAAAATTCGCAAGAAGATTGAAAAAGATCCCGCCAATCCTGCCTATATAGAAACCTTATGGGGAAGCGGCTACCGGTTTAATGCTTAACGTTTTAGCCGGGCTTTGATCTTACCCGGGTGACCGGATTGAACATAACTGGCAACCTTACTTAAACACAAACCCGTGCTGGCATTTATTTATGGCAGCGTGCGGGATGTATCGGAAGTTGCAGCCTCAGAATCAGTGATATTTCCAGTAAAACATGCGGGTGCGGGCAGAGGACGCCAAGCAGGGCACTAACCGCTGCAATATCCTGTCTGAGACTGCACTACTGGTGCTGCAAGCATTAACCAGACCTGGCTCCCAACCATCCGCTGAGCAGCGGATAGACCTGCTTCTGTGCAACTTTGCCGAATACCAGGCCGCCATGGCCTATGTTAAACTCATGGTATTCATGGTCCGGGGAAGAAAACGCTTGCAGGGCGATTTTTACTTGATGCGGCAGTACGATATGATCCCTTGCCCCGGCCAGCACCAGCAAGGATGATTGGATACGGGCCAGATCCACCACTTTTCCACGCAATCTGAACTCATTATTGATGAGCTGATTATCCTGGTACAAGTCCTTTATCCATTGCCGGTAGGCGCCGCCAGGGAAGTTGACGTTGTCATCAACCCATTTGTTTAGCACTTTCCATGAATGAACCGGGACTTCTTCATCAATCATTTTCCACAAGCGGGTGTAGGTGCCGATAAAATTATTTACCGGATTCAGCATTTTAAGGCCAATGTCAACAAATTCTTTAGGCACCAGTTCAAAGGTGTCTACAATTTTATCCACATCATTTCCAAAGGCCGTATGAAGCCATTGCGTCACCAAACCCGCATTGCCGAAATCGATGGGTGAAGCCAGCAAAACCAGATTCCTGATAACCGGTTGGGGAAATAAAGACGCATACATGGCAGACATGGTGCCGCCCATGCAATACCCGATGATGCTTAATTCTTGGCTGCCTGAATACTGGCAAACCTTTTTAACCGCCCGGGCGATGTAATCATAAACCAGATCCGCCATAGTGAGGTTGCGGTCCTCCCACTCGAACTCTCCCCATTCCAATAGATAGACATCGAAGCCTTTCTTAACCAGGCTCTCCACCACGCTCATGCCCGGGGTAAGATCCAGCACATAGGCTTTGTTGATCAGCGCATAAAGGAAAAGAACCGGTATACGGTGAGTTGGCTCCTGGTCCGAATAATAGCGGTATAATTTGGCCTTGTTCTTACGCCAGACAATCTCCTTGGGGGTCATGCCGGTCTGTGGATAGGGATCAAATGAGAGTATTTCCGACCATTTTTTGGTGTTCTCTAAAAGGCGGTCATAGCTTTCTTGCAGTTTTGCACCAACCTGTCCTGCAGAGCCGGTAAAGAACATGTTCTTTGACATCCCATGCCATCCTTTCTTGCTTAGTGCTATTCCACCTGAATCACATGCCGTCGAGGCGGAATGGCAACGGCTTCTCCTTCAATAATCATGTCGCCGTGCTGATTGTAGCAGCAGGTGCGAAGTTTGACTCTTCCCCGGGGCAGCAGTTCTACGACTTCCACCTCCGCTCTGATGGTGTCGTTGAAAAAGCAGGGCCTTAAAAACCGGGCTTGCTGGCTTTCATAAACAGTTCCGGCACCTGGTAAATGATTGCCGACAATATTCGAAATCAATCCGAGCAACAGTATCCCATGAACGATTCTGGCTTTAAAATGACCGCTCCCGGCCCTCATTTCATTGACATGAAGCCAGCTGAAATCCCCGCATATTCCTGCATATAAATAGACGTCGGTCTCGGTAATCGTTTTTTCAACAAAGGCTTTCTCTCCTACGATAAGCTCTTCATAGGTTTTTTCTATCATAATTGCCCTCCCTTCTCAGCCCGGATACTAACTCGTCCTTTTCCCGCTCTTAAGATTAGCGGCTAAAAAAGTTTTACCAGGTGTTTTTGTCTATTGCGATAAGGATGAGCAATAAGGGTGAGGTTGGTTTACGCCTGAAAAACACCTTTTTGTTAAGATTTAGGTGATAAAGCAGGCGTTCCGGCAGTTTAAGGCTGTTTAGGCTCACCCGGCTTATCTTTATCGGCCTTTTTCCTATTGCGGTTTGGTTTGGGGGCTGTGATTTCATCCTGTGGATTTTTGCCGGCCTCAGGAGAAATGGCATTGCGCTGGCTTTCGTAAAGGCTGAGCCTGTTTTGTATGGACTGAAGGTTTTCTTTGATAGAGGCCATTTCATTCTGGAAGGCCAACTGGGATTCTACCAATTTAATCAGATTATTGGTCAGTACCGCCATACCGGAGGAGAGATCGCTGTCAAAACGGTCCAGCTTTTCTTCCACTGACACCACCAGTGCCGCTATGCGCGCAATATCCTTTTTTGTCGGCAGAGGATGGTTGGCAAAGAATCTGTCCAGATTCTGGCTGGTTGCTTTGTAGGCAGACAGGTAACAGCCGCCCATTTGCTCAAGCAAGGAGACAAAGCTTTGGCTGGCGATAAACTCTTTGACCGAGCGTGCCAGAGCCTCCTCGCTTTCAAAATACAGGCGTTTCCATGCTTCAGTGAAATCCGGTATTGTTTGGCATCTATCCTGGTTTAACTGATCATGTTCCTGGGTTTCATCAACAGGCACAATTTACACCTCGCTTTAGTGCAGACTATAAATAATCTAGGCATTCTCCACCTTTTTCGCCAGTTCGTCGACTTTTTTAGAAAGATCCTGAATCAGAGTATTGTTGGCCAGATTAATATGTTGGTAGGTATTCATCACGGTTTCTTCCACGATTTTTTGAAACTGTTCTTGGTTGATGCGCGCCTGTTTGCTGAGATCTTCCACTAACCTCATCATTTCTTCCCGCGCGGTTTTATTTTGATCCAGCTGTTTGCGCGTTATATTCTCTATTTGTTCCTGAGTCCAAGTTAGGCTGCCTATGCTCATCAGCCACATATCCCACATTTTTCCCACGGAATTTTCCATCATATTAAAGCTTCTGTTCAGGTTTTCCTTGGCATTGTCCATTTTTAATACCCTCCTTAAAATAACGAAAATTAAAATGTGCTTGACGTCTTTAAACCAACCCGCTGCATACGTAAGACAAATATCCTTTTTGGCCTCTTGCATCACCTCCCATGGAAATCCGGTACATTTGGAAAAGAAATACCAGTGGCAGTCTCTTACTGCTTAGAATTATAGGAAGGATTGCTTTGCGCGGGTGAAAACAATCCCTCCATTTGTGGGAAATTTTTTCCCACAAATGGAGGGTATTTACGTCAAGTATTTTATGTAATGCGGGATGCGGTACGTTACTCGAAGGCAGGCGGTGAACGAGGCAAGGCTTCTTTGAAATATATTTGAATTATATAATTAAAGAAAAGGGACTATAGATAGCGCCAAGGATTTAAGGTGCTTTCTGAAGGGAGGGATTGAGAAGTTTCTCATAAGCTATTGAAATCATGTTTTATTTGTTTTCAATATCCTATGTGAAAGGCGGTAGATCAAAATGAAACGAAATGAAGAAAAAATTTATTTTATGAATAAAAAACAATTATTGGCGATATTTCATTATAACATTCAACTGATCTATAAAACCTATACCAATTTGAGCCTGACAAAACTGGCCAATAAATTAAACATTCCTTCATCAACTCTTTCCAGATTTATTGATGAAAAAAACGACATTCTTCCCCAAACTCAAACCCTGTATCGTATTTCCAAAAGCCTAGGCATCAGCATGGATATGCTTTTAACTGAAAAGCTGAATAAGAAGCAGTTGCCCCAAATTTTTCCCTTTAAAGTGCATAGAGAAGAAGAAAAAAGAATAAAAAGGTATCTTTGTGGAAAAGTCAGCGAAGGCTGCCAAGAATCGTTCAAATTGTATTATCTTAATACGGATCTCTCCGGCAACCGGGAATTGATTCATGAAGGCGAATTACAAGTTCTGGCCAAAAGTGAAAATGAGGAAAGCGAGTACTTTGTCATCGCGGATTTTGGCCTTAATATAGAACATAAAAAAAAGAAACATTATGAAGGAGATATCAGCATATCGGCATATCATGTATATATGAATCTTAAAGCCACCGGGATTACAAAGGAGCGCCTTCTGATCGTTTTATACGACCAGATATCAGATAGCAGTTACAAAGGGGGCTTAGGTCTACTCATCTCCATATCACGGGGCCTGAAAAGAGCCCCTTGTGCGCAAAAGATTATCTTATCCAAAAATCCCTTCGGGCAAAACGAAAAAGAGGAGATCCTGCCCCAACTTTTAAAATGCAACGGCCAAATTTCGTTATTACAAATCACCGAAGAACAAGATCAAGAAGTCTATAAAATGCTTCCGGTGTTATAAAACAATATAATCCCTCTTCGCGCCAAAGCCACCGCCGCACCGAAAGCAAGGTCTGCTTTACATTTGCAGTACAATGCATGCACCTCTATTTCCAAAGGGGAAGTTGTGATTTCATAAAGCCAACATCAGCTGGAGCTTGTGCCTTCTATTATTAAACAGCCTTGCAGGGCGTTTTTCTTCGGCAGTTGTAGTCCATTCTGCCGGGATTTCATCAATGATGGCGTGCAGTTGACCCTCTCCGATGCATTCCACCTTATCCAGCCATAAATCAAAAGGGGCTTCACCCGCTGCCAGTTGGGTAATGCCTGATGAACCATGGCAACCACTGTATCCGCCAGCATGTGGAGATCTGCCAGCGATTGGCAATCTGCACATGACTAATTTTGTTGAGTCAGTCTGACTTCCACCCAGTCTCTGGCAGCTATGGAATCAGGTTTAACTTCACAATCAATGGCCATAATTTTGACCCCCTGTTGGTGGGCATCGATCAGGGCCCGGGCAAAGGCAGGATGGGTTTGCAGATTGGGTGAAAAATACCTCACATCTTTCATTTGGATGATAAAAAACAGGTAAGCCTGATAGCCGTCATTTACGGCCTGGCAAAGTTCGGTGACATGCTTGATTCCCCGTTCCGTCGGTGCGTCGGGGAATAGCGCCACCCCGTTCTGTTCTAAAGTAACCCCCTTGACTTCCACCAATATTTGTCTGCTCCCGGTTTCAATATAAAAATCGAAGCGGGAGTTCCGGTATCTGTGTTCCGGTTTTATCAGAGCAATATTATCGAAAAAATCACCGCTTATGGCCCATTCATAAAACACTTTATTGGGTACCTGACTGTCCATATTGACCAACCGGCTGCCTTTGTAAACCCCAATTAAATCATATTTGGTTTTGCGCTTAAGGCCTGAGGCCCGTTGAACCAGAACTGACGCGCCCGGAAGCAGGAGCTCTTTGCACCGGCCGGTATTTTTTACATGGCAGATTTCCTTCCGCCCCGCTATTTTTATATGAGCAATGAATCTATTGGGCCGTGAGAGAAAGACCGCTTTTTCAATGTTTTCATACTGCATCTGTTTCTATTACCCGTTTCCCAATAAGAATAAATATAAACGTTACAGACCAGGATTCTATGGGAGGCCGCTTCCAGGCGGCCATGGGGACTGCCTCAGGATATAAAATGAAAAGACCTTGCTTGAAGGGGGGCGGGTTTCGAATTTAAAACTCAACCTCCAGGCCGATGTTCAATTGCTTTGCTTTCTCAAGTAATTTGGCTGAAACAATCAAGTCCTGTATAGCCATCCCTGTGGCATCAAAAAGTGTAATGTCATCTTCCGACCTTCTGCCTGGTTTCATGCCTTCAAGGACCTCTCCAATTTCAGTAATATCATCTGCTGAAATCCTCCCGGATTTTGCAGCATGTTGACACTCACCCTTTTGTATTACTTGGGCACGCGAATCCCCGAATAATCTTACATTTGCCATTAATTCCGGTTCGATTTCCTGTTTGCCCGGCATATCAGCCCCAATGGCATTAATATGTGTACCTGCTTTAATCCATTCTTTACTAATAAAAAACTCTCGAGACCGTGTACAGGTAACAATGATATCTACTTGACCGGCTATTTCCGCAAGCTCAGCATAAGGCACTGCTTTTAGCTGTAAATTTGGAAACTTGCCATTTTGTTCGTTGACAAACCGGCAGCTGTTTTCATCGATAATGTCGCAAATATAAATTTCTTCCAAGGCCGGCATTGCGGTTGCAAGCCCCAGTAACTGGGCTCTTCCCTGATTACCGGCGCCAGCGATCAATACCCTTTTAGAATCTTTTCTTGCCAATGCTCTTGCTGCTACAGCGCCCGCGGCACCTGTTCTCATAAAAGTTATCGGTGTTCCGTCAAGAATTCCTATGGGCTGCTGTTTATCCACATCCATCACAACGATTAATCCTGCCAGGGGAGCAAGCCCCCGCTGGGGATTTTCAGAGCAAAAACCCAGCATTTTCATACCGAATACACCTGCGCCGGCAAGATGACCTGATTTTAAATCCATTTCCCGCTTTCCGCTTTCAAAGTGATGTACGATTACGGGAAATACCCCGGCCTCTTCTCTGGCATAAAGTTTGTACGCCAATTCCACATCGGAAATCGCATCGCCCATGTTGAGCAAATCATTCGTTTGCGCACTGCTTAAAATACGAAGTGAATACAGATGTATTGCTCTCCTTATCAGTCAGTCTTTCAATTTCGTCCCTATATTTACCCATCAGCCATCGAGCCCGGCAGTCATTTCCCGCAAAAGGTAATAAAGCTCATTCTATTTTTCCATCTTTGTAAAATAATCTCCCAGCAGTCTAAGTCCTTCTTTAAGCATTTCCGGCTTGCCAAATCCATAGCCCAACCTGAACGTATACGGAATTTCGAAACAATCACCATGGCAAAGCAATACGCCGGTTTTTTCATATATGTCCAAACATAATTCATCACTTGGAATATCAAAATCATATTTTATGAATACTGTGGAACTCAAGCTTTTGTATTGGCATGATAAGTGCGGTTGCGTTTCCAGCCATTTATCAAGGATTTCTTTATTTTCTCCGACGATTTCCCTGGATCTGCTCAGAATCTTTTCGTAATTTTCAAAAGCGATGGCTGTGATCCATTCATCAAATACGCCGCCGCAAATGGTGTCATAGGAACGTCTGTTTTGAAGTCTTTCATAAGTGTTTCTATCCCGGGTAACAACCCAGCCGACTCTGGTTCCCGCCATTGAAAATACCTTTGATGTGCTGCTGGTTGCAATGCCTTTTTCGTATACATCTACGATGGATGCCATGTAATCATCGCCTAAACCTCTATAGATTTCATCACATAATATATAGGCATTCACTTTTTCAGCGATTTTCCCAATCTCTCTCAACATGTCCTCTTCGATATAAGATCCGGTCGGATTGTTGGGATTGGTGAGTAGGATCATCTTGGTATTGCTATCAACCAATCCGCGTAATTCATCCAGGTCCGGCAAATAACCGTTTTCTTCCTTTAATTCAATATATCTGATCTCCACTTGCATCGATTCCGGAATTGAATAATGCTGTTGGTAATTGGGCATAAAGATAACCACATTGTCTGTGGGTTCCAACAGCTCAGTAATTACCATGTTATTGGCGCCAGTGCCTCCATGAACCGTCAAAATCATATCCGAGGTTACTTCCCGGTACATTTTGCTTATCGCTTCTAAAAGCCTTCTAAAGCCAAAAAAGTGTCCATAATGAAGGCTCATTTTTTCTACTTCTTTTAAAAATTTGCCGCAATCCTCGCCGATAAAGTCAAATAATTCTTCAACCGTAAATGCCTTCACACAGCTTGCACCCAAGTTGTACTTGCATCCTTCATCCCTCGGATTCAGCCATTTTTCAAGTTTGAATTCATTAATACGCATGTTGTTATCTCCTATATTGCAATTTTTATCCCCAAACCATACTTTACATAGACTGCCGCCGCCGCACCCAGGCCTATTTTCCATCACGTTTTCTTAAGGCTATTCCTCCCAGAAACTCAGCCGCGACACGAGCACAGAATTGTGCGCCCATGCCATTCAAATCATAATCAGGGGTATACTCATTGATGTCACAGCCAATAATCTTCTCTCTTGTGATACGGCGCAGAGCATGGAACATTTCATCCATGGTCAGCCCCCAGAATTCCGGAGCTTTCTGCGACATCACCTGACTTGGATCCATAACGTCAATATCCAGAGAGAAATAAATTCCATCCGTACCATTGGTGGCTAATTTTATAGCTTCATTCATCACATCTTTGATACCGCATTCTTTTACTTCATCAATCGTAATGACACGATGTCCCAATTCACGGGCCACATTTCTTTCGAATATAGAATTGCGTACCCCCCTGATTCCAACGCAAACAAAGTTTTCAGGACTTATTTTGCCAAGTTCAAGAACCTGGCTCCATTCTGTTGAAGCCCAGTTTTTTGGCTCATGTGAAAGATCCATATGGGAGTCAAACACGATGAGTCCTATTTTCTTAGTTCTTGGTTTAAGTATGGCTCGTAGTGTCGGTGTAGGCACAGTATGATCACCGCCTAAAATGATAGGCACCGCTCCTGCCGCTACAATATCCGCTACTTTTTCTTCCGCCCGTTCAAGATTACCCTCGATATCATCCGGTGTGTATGGCACATCACCATAATCCACCACCCTGATATGATCCTCAAAAACCAGATCTTTATCGATTTCAGGGAAATAACCGCGGTTATGATTGATGGAGTAATAAATGGAATACTTGCGTATCATATCCGTACCTTGATCAGCCCCCATGCGCCAGTACACAGACCCCTGAGGCGGTCTGCCGCAAGTAGGCGGAGCCATTATCATAGGAGTTTGAATGGTCAGGCCTTCAAAAGGGATGCCCAGAATGGCTGCATCAGCACCTTGCAAGTCCTGCGGTTTTTTTGCCAGTGGATACTCCATAAAAGTCGGGGTATCGCCTTTCAAGATAGAAAGTTCGATCCTCTCCCCGCGAGCCTTCTGCGTTTTTAGCAAATCCATGGCATTTTCAAAAGCAAACTTGATCTGTTCCTTTTCCTTTGCGCTAATAATTTCATTATCTGACATTCTTTTACCTCACTTTCAGTACGGTTATTTCAGGGCATGTCCCGATTCTTATGCCGCCTTTGTATGCAGCAATCCCCGCCGCCATATTTCTTAATCAAGCCCATAAAAAACAAGCCGCTTCACGGTCTGCAACACAGTTAATGGTACAAAGGGTTGGCCTCTTTTAAGGCCCTGGTCATAAATGCTTGGTACGAACATCTCTTTCCCTGTACTCGTTGTCAGTGCTGTAGAATTAGTAAATGCAGCTTTTCTGCATAGTTTAGACTTTATTCTTGATTATTTTCTCCAATTATATCATTAAAACCATAATGGCGGCCCATTTGCTTTACTGCTGGCCTGTCTGGGCTTGGCTGACGGACATTTACATATACCCCAGAGGGTAGGGGAATCTGACTTTATGCGCTATTCCGGCTCTCCAAAAGGAATTGGAAAAGAGCGGATGGAGGATTCAGAGTGAGGGGACCGGGCCATATCGATATTTGAAAATCAGCGGAACGAAGAGAAAAGCAGCATATATGAGTAAAGATAGGGCGGGGGAAGCTCGCAATATATTAGCTAAATATACACATAATAAACATATGTATAGCTAATATGGAGGGGATATGATGAGGGTTCCATCGACAGAGGTTCAGAATAACTTTGGCAAATACTTAAAATATGTGGAGGTCAACGAAGAAATCATCGTAACTAAAAATGGAAGGGATGTTGCCAGGATATTACCGTGCGATGATCAGAATAGCAGCCTGGTGGCGGAAGACGCCGCAGAATATCAAACCCGGGAGGGCCGGGTGACCTATGAAGAATTTCTGGAACTTGTGGAAGCTTCCGAGCAGCGTTTTGAGATGATTGACGGAGTCATATACAATCTCGCCTCGCCCTCTTACGAGCATCAATATGCTCTTAACGAAATTCATGGCACATTTTACAACTGGTTTAAAAATAAAAATTGTATTCCCCTTACTTCTCCCTTTGATATTACTCTTTTTAAGGCAGAGGACAATATTTGTGTTGTTCAGCCGGATATAATCGTAATCTGCGACAGGGATAACATGGACAAAAAAGGCCAGTACAAAGGAGTCCCCACCCTTTTGGTGGAAGTCCTTTCGCCTTCCACCAGAAGCAAGGATATGCTTAAGAAGCTGGAGCTTTACAAGCAATGCGGCGTTAAGGAATACTGGATGGTTGATCCCAAAAATAATCTGATATATGTTTATATTCTTGATAAAAATGAAATAGCCGATAGCATAGCTTTTCAGAAAGGCGCTCATGAATATGCGGAGTCAGTATATTTCAGTGGCTTGAAGGTAGCCTTGACGGATGTATTTTTGTAGAGCATGAATGTAATCAAATCCGGGTTAAGCTGGTTGAAAATTATTCATACATCCGACTGGCGGCAGAACGATCTCATTTGTACCTACAGTGAAGCGGTAGCTATGGTTCAAGAAGAGGGCGCCGGTTTGGAAACGGGGGCTTAAGATGAAGATATTAAGTGGGTAAACTATAGTCTGCCCCATTCCCGATGCTGATTGCGGACCACTTGGTTTTGGCGTTGATAATAAAGGTTACGATTATACTGAGTTTCAGGAGAGTTTTCCATGGCAAACCAGATTCTCTCGTGGTACAAATGGATAGCGGCCGCAGCGGTTTGATAATAACTGCAGCCGTTCTTAACCAGTCTGATCATTAAGTCATTATCGTCATAGCCTATGCCGGTAAAATCCTCATCATAGCCGCCGATAGCAAAGAACTCCTCTCTTCTGATCGATGTTAAGAATGGCAGTTTAGTATTCAAGCCAGGGTAATTGTGATAAAAAGCGTTAAGATCAAATTTGCCCCCGGTTGCATTGAGTTGACCTAGGAAAGAGCCGCCCTGGTCATCTCTAGCGATGGGGATGCCCATATACTTGGAGTTTGATAATAATGGCAAGCTTAACTGGGCTATACAATCATTAAGATGAAACATTTCCGCACAGGATAAGATCAGGACCTTACCGCGTGACATTTTGGCCCCTATGTTGATCGCAAACCCCGGCACCCGCCACTTTATGGCTCCGTCCAGGTTTCGCTGGCCGGTAAAAACGTATTTTAGATTCAGTATGTGCTCGTATTGCTTGCAGATGGCTTCACTTTCATCCTCAACCCCATCATTTAATACAATGGTTTCAAAATCTGCCGGCATTGCCTGCTGGGCAAGAGAAAACAGCCCCCATTTAAGAAGGTGAGGCCGCTGGAAGGTAGTGATAATAATTGAGGCGGTGCATTCCATCTATATTGTCTCTCCTTAAATTAAGTGCCGATTACCGATTAATTCTGTGGGCCTTTGCCGCGTTTCTTCGAACACCTGGAATGGAGCAGATGGGGTTTTGGAGCTGAAAAGCTGCTGGACCTGGAAGATTTCTCCGGGAATCAATGCAGCGTCTGCGCCCTCAGGGTTTACCTAATTAAACCTTGCTTAGTCGTCTTTTTCCCCCCATTGAAAGTGATACACTACACTGTCAAAGACGGTTTGATGTATGATCCCATGAGCATGTAATTTTTGCATTAACACTGTGTCTCCCGATATACAAGCCTCTCCCCATTTAGCTATTATCGGATCGTATATATTGCTGCCGACCACGACTTGCCCTTCGGGATATCCGCCCGCCATTTCAAAATGCTTTTTGCGTATCAGCAATGGCATGAATAAACCGCCGTTCTCCACCTTTGACTGAGCAATGGCAGCTGCATATTGCTGGAATTCATTTTCCCGGTAAGAACTATAGTTGCGCCCCAGGTCCTTTTCAATACCATACTGCCCGCTGGGCAGCTTCCCAGACTCAACCAGGCGGGAGCAAACGCAATTGCTGCCGTTATATGCCCGCCACAGGTTATCAAACCAACCAGGGCTAAATGCCATATCCGAATTAATAAAAATCAAAAAATCCCCTTTGGCCTTGGCGGCTGCATAGTTATAGGCGCGATAGACGTTATTTACATACCATTCGGCACGCTGTTCAGCGCTGTTGTTAAATTCATAATGGGGAATATCATGTTCCCGGAGGTATTCTATTACCTCATCAGTGGCATCATTAGCCACGAAGAAAAATTCCTTTCGCGTCATTTCTGTATATTTGAGCACCTGTTCATATACAAATTTAAGCCAGGCCACACTTTTATAGATCAAACATATTATTGAAAAATGCGGTCTGAATACTTCTTCCCGGAATTCCTCCACATAAGCCAGGGATTGTGACCAGTTTAGCGGTTCCGGCTTTTCGTCATCTTCCCATAAACCTTCGGGGAAGTATTCCTGCGGAACCTTTTCCAGGACCAACTGTTCTTCGCTTATTAAGCGATCCAACATATCATAGCCACGTTGCCCATGAGATTCATATACCAGGTATTTATGGGCCAGGCGCTGTTTGGAAGAAAATCCGTAATGCAAGACTTTGATGGTATCTACCCAATGCAAGCGCTTAATGCTGGGGGGGTAAGGCCTTTGATGGAGGCCGGGTTGGGGTTTGTTATAGCTCATGCCCGGTGTGACCCGCCATAAGCGCACAAACCAGCCAACATCATACAGGCTGTCTAATCTTCTCCAACTATGACTGCGCCACAGATTCACCTCATGAAAAACCACCCCGTCGATTTGTCGATCAATACACAGCGCACAAATCCCCTGCAAATGATCGACTGCGCTGGCGGTCAATACTTCATCGGCATCCAACCATAATATGAAGTCGGGTTCAAGCTTTAATGCCTCCTGCAGCAAAACCTGTTTATGACTGATCTCATTGGCAAAATCATTTTGAATTCCTCGAATAACGTAGGGGGTTTGGCTGAGCATGAACTCGTAGCTGCCATCAGTGCTGCCGTCGTCGTAAACTACAATAGCATCAACCAACGGTTTCGTGTATCTAAAAAACCTTTCCAAATTGGCCTTAATCATTTCGTTATATACCTGGCAGATACAGACGATTTTGTATTTCCGATCCGGCTGCCTGGGTTCTTGCCAGGATAGTTGCAACTGGCGTTTTCTACAGATCGCGAGGCCAGGGGATGCTGGTATGGTCATTATTTCAAATTCATCGCGGTATCGTGACAATTCTTCTGCCGCCAGGTATGCGGTGCCGCACCAGGCGGGGTTAAGCAGTTCCTCGCTGCCGGGATGCACATCATGCAGCAGTATCAGTCCGTGGGGAGCAACATAGGGAAGATATGCGTAAAAGTCCTGCAATACTGCCCCTTTGGAGTGATCAGCATCGATAAACAGCATGTCAATCCATAAGGAACCTGCTTTTATTTGCTGGGCAAACTCCAGGGTGGTGCTGTTAATAAATTGAGTTTTAGATGATTTCGCCATAAATTGCCCGGCTTCGGGATTTAAATCCACTCCAATTAAATGATCCGCAAAAGGAATCACTCTATTAAAAAGAGCACAGCGGTATATGCCCAGTTCGACATATACTCGGGGTCTTAAAATGCTGGCCAGGTGAACGATAAAGTCTTCGTGCCAGATCAATCCTTTATGGGACGATAAATCAATGGTACTCATCGCAGCAATTCTCCATCATAATTCAATTCTTCATTTATATTGAGGTGATGCTGATACAAGAGTTGTTTAGTCTCCGGTGCACTAAGCACGTTGTCTCCCGAACTATATTCCTGGTCAAGCATGTTAATCCCGTATTCCTCCTGATAAAGCTCGGGAAGCATGGGTTTTATGGCGTAGTACTGACCGCGCTCATAGGTGTGCCAGGCTTCTTCATTGGAAACCAAAATCTCATGTACCTTCTCCCCAGGCCTGATGCCAGTAATAATTACGTTAATGGGACGGTCTTCTATAAGCGCTTGGGCTATGTCGATAATTCGCGCCGAAGGCACCCGAGGAACATATATTTCTCCAGGCAGGGCCTGTTCTATAGCAGTAAAAATGGTATCCACCGCCCGATCCAATGACAAGAGAAAGCGAGTCATGTCTAAAGTCGTGATGGTAACCGGCCCTCCGCTTTTTATCTGGTCGTGAAAAAGGGGAATTACCGAGCCTCGCGAAGCCAGGACATTGCCGTAGCGCACACCAATAAACCGAGTATGGGTACTGCCGATATTGGCATTAATAAAAACCCGTTCCTGAATTGCTTTGGTCATCCCCATAACATTAATGGGTTTGCAGGCCTTATCTGTAGAAACCCCCACAACGGTTTCAACAGGAAAATGGAATTGTTTAATAGCCCGAACAATGTTTTCGGCTCCACCAATATTGGTTTGAACCGCTTCACTGGGAAAATACTCGCATGAAGGAACTTGTTTCAATGCGGCCGCATTAATGACAATATCAACCCCGTCTAGGGCTTGACATACTGAGAGGTAGTTGCGTACGTCGCCAATACGGAATTCAACCAATCGCTCAAAATCGCGGTAAATAATTTCGTCTGTGGCCATTTTATTTTGCTGGTAAGCCATTCTCATAAAGTGTTGTTTAGCCTCATCGCGTGAAAAAATAATAATCTTTTTTGGGCCATAGGGATGCATAGCCAATAAGCGTCGGGTTAACACCTTCCCAAGTGATCCGGTTCCACCGCTGATCAAAACCACCTTATCCCTAAACAATGACATTGTCATGCCTCCTATCTGATGCCGTACGGGCCAGTCAAATAATCTTGATACATTTGTTCAATCATTTCCGGCCAGGAAGGAAGGGAATAAGATAATAAACTGCGCAACCGCGTGGAATCTAAAGAACGATCGCAGATGGTGTCAGCATAGGGAATGATGTCTATGTCTTTGCCGTATTGTTGTGCCACCAATTTTAATAAGTCATATTTTGAAATCGGTTGTGATGACAAATTGTATATACCGCTTAAATTCGACTGCGGAAGAATGAAAACATCGATCACCTGAGCAAGCACAATGGTAGGCAAACCTGAAAAAATATGCCGCGTATACCCGTATATCGCATCATGCTGCGCCAGAAACCACTCTATCAAGCCAAGCCGGGAACAGAGTTCGTGCCCTATTATTGAAGTTCTAAGTGTCAGGCAGTGGGGATAGCTTACTTCTCCCAGAGACTTACACCTGCCATAAAGGTCAACCGCATCTGAAATATCGTTTTCAGTATAACTACCGACCTTTCCGCTAAAGACGCAGTCGGTGCTGATGTGCAGCAGACGAATCCTGTTGTCTTCACAGATTTGGGCTAATTTGTGAGGAAACAAGGCATTGATATAGATATTTTCAACGTGGTTATTTCCCAGACTACTCTGCTTGATTATACCGATGCAGTTTATTACCCAATCCGGCTTAATCGAAGCTATAAGCGAAGATATACTATCACTGCAGTGAGCGTCTATGCCGAAAAAAACATTTTGGTCAGGGTAAGATGAAAGCATTTTGGTGCACCCTTCCCGGCTGCGGGCTGTACCGTACACCCGTAATCCTTCACATTTGGTAAGGTGCATGAACAATTTGTGACCTAACATGCCATTTATTCCAAGGATTAAAACTTCAGAGTCTTCCAATCGCACTCATTCTTTCTTGACCGGTCTCTGCCCGGGATTTAGTGTTACGATATGCCATTAGTGGTAAATAAGTGCCATTCTTCATAAAGGCAAAATATTTACCATTAATATCCATATCTTCACACCTTCGCGCTTTCCTTCATATAGTGTGGTTGTAACCTTCCATGTTATGGGAAAGGAGGTATGTAGATGGGAAGAAATCATAGAATAGGATGGCCATCAACATCATGTTGTTGTCGTTGCGAATGTGACGACCTCATCGGAGCAACTGGCTGTACTGGATCTACTGGTGTTGGTGGAGCTATTGGAGCAACCGGGGATACCGGAACTACTGGAGCCACCGGGTGGACTGGAGCCACCGGGTGGACTGGATCTACCGGGTGGACTGGATCTACAGGGTGGACCGGATCTACCGGGTCGACTGGCGATACC